>JBIKHR010000168.1:0-6748 GCA_044362035.1 Polaromonas sp.
CCCTCAAAGAAGGCACTGCTGTCAAAGGCATCGTCAAGAACATCACCGAGTACGGTGCGTTCGTTGACCTGGGCGGCATTGACGGCCTGCTGCACATCACCGACATGGCATGGCGCCGCGTGCGTCACCCGAGCGAAGTGGTGACAGCTGGCCAGGAAATCGTGGCCAAGATCCTGAAGTTTGACACCGAGAAAAACCGTGTCTCGCTGGGTCTGAAACAAATGGGCGACGACCCTTGGATGGGTGTTGCACGCCGCTACCCACAGGCTACCCGCCTGTTCGGCAAGATCACCAACATCGCCGACTACGGCGCATTTGTCGAACTCGAGCCAGGCATCGAAGGCTTGGTCCACGTGTCCGAAATGGACTGGACCAACAAGAACGTGGCCCCGAACAAGCTCGTCGCCCTGGGTGACGAAGTCGAGGTCATGGTTCTGGAAATCGACGAAGACAAACGCCGCATCTCGCTGGGCATGAAGCAGTGCAAGGCCAACCCTTGGCAAGAGTTTGCTCAGGACACCAAGCGCGGCGACCGCGTCAAAGGCCCGATCAAGTCGATCACCGACTTCGGCGTATTTGTGGGTCTGGCTGCCGGCATCGACGGCCTGGTGCACCTGTCTGACTTGTCATGGAACGAAACCGGCGAAGTCGCCGTTCGCAACTACAAAAAGGGTCAGGAAGTGGAAGCTTTGGTTCTGGCTGTGGACGTGGACCGCGAACGCATCTCCCTGGGCATCAAGCAACTCGACTCTGATCCGTTCACCACCTTCGTGTCGATCAACGACAAGGGTGCGATCGTGACCGGCAAGGTCAAGACCGTTGACGCCAAAGGCGCCGAGATCGATCTGGGTGAAGACATCATTGGCTACCTGCGCGCCAGCGAAATCAGCCGTGACCGCGTCGAAGACGCACGCAACGTGCTCAAAGAAGGCGATGAGGTCTCTGCAGTGGTGGTGAACGTGGATCGCAAGACCCGCAACATCCAGCTGTCGGTCAAAGCCAAGGACAACGCTGACCAGCAAGAGGCCATGGCCACGCTGAGCAAAGAGTCCTCACGCGATAACGCCGGCCTGACCAACCTGGGCGCATTGCTTCGTGCCAAGATGGACAACAACAGCTAAGCCATCAGCGATCTTAAGCGGGCGGGGCGATAGACCTTCAGGGTTTCTTGTCCCGCCTTCTTTTTGTCTGCTGCAATTTTCATCTCCCTTTTTTTGCCATCTTTTCATGACTCGCTCAGACCTTGTTGAAGAACTGGCCAATCGTTTCAGCCAGCTCACCCACAGAGACGCCGAGCACGCCGTCAAGACCATTCTTGATGCCGTGAGCGATGCGCTGGTGCGCGGCCACCGGATCGAGATCCGCGGCTTTGGCAGCTTCTCCATCAACCACAGGCCGCCCCGCATGGGTCGCAACCCGCGCTCCGGCGAAAGCGTGGCCATTCCTGAAAAGCGCGTGCCCCACTTCAAGCCCGGTAAAGCCCTGCGTGAGGCGGTCGATGCCCGCACGCAAGAGCTGCTGGCAGCGCCCGAGAAGAAATGAAACTGCGCGCCCCTATGGCCGCCTTGGAAGGTGCTGGCTACAATCGCCAGACCACCCGGGAGAGCTAAGTGAAATACGTGCTGTGGCTGCTCAAGGCAGCCATTTTTTTTACGCTGTTTGCTTTTGCGCTGAATAACCAGCAAGTCGTGTCCGTGAATTTCTTTTTCGGCACGCTATGGCAGGCGCCTCTGGTGCTGGTGGTGCTGGCGGCCTTCTCGGCCGGACTGGCACTGGGCGTGCTGGTCATGATGCCGCGCTGGTGGAAAAAACGCCGGCTGATGGCCACTGCCAAATCCGCTGAAGTCAGTCCGCCTAATCCGGCTGCTACCGCCAACCCACCCGACCAGCCCCATGGAATTTGACTACGCTTGGTTGCTGCTGGCTTTTCCGTTGGCGTTTGCCCTGGGCTGGCTGGCCTCCAGGCTGGACCTGCGGCAGCTTCGCATTGAGAACCGGCAAGCGCCCAAAGCCTACTTCCGGGGCCTGAACTTCCTGCTCAACGAGCAACAAGACCAAGCCATTGACGCCTTCATCGAGGCCGTGCAAAACGACCCGGACACGTCAGAGCTGCACTTTGCGCTGGGCAACCTGTTCCGTCGGCGCGGTGAATACGACCGCGCCGTGCGTGTGCACGAACACCTCATGCAACGCGGCGACCTGACGCAGACCGAACGCAACCGGGCCCAGCACGCCCTAGCCCTCGACTTTTTGAAAGCCGGCCTGCTGGACCGCGCCGAAGTAGCGCTGCGCAAACTCGAAGGCACCAGCTACCAGGAAGAAGCGCGCCTGGCGCTGCTATCGATTTACGAGCGTTCCAGCGACTGGGGACCGGCCACAGAGATTGCCGGCAAGCTTGACGGCAGCAGCCGTGGCAGCTTTGGCGTGCGGCAGGCGCACTACCTGTGTGAACAAGCCCTGGCCGGCGTCGCGGCAGGCGACACCGAACAAGGTTTGGCACTTTTCAAGCACGCCGCCAGCCTGGCGCCGGCCGCCCCCAGGCCGTTGATAGAAAAAGCCAAACTCGAAAACCAGTTGGGCCGGCACGCCGATGCCTTCAATACCCTGGCCGAACTCGACAAGGTCGCGCCCCAGGCCATTGCACTGGCGGCCGATCTGCTGGCCCACGTTGCCATCCATAGCGGGCAACAAGCTGCCGCACTGGCCCAGCTCAAACGCAACTACGACACCCTGCCCTCGGTGGACGTGGTCGAGGCCATCATCAAGCTAGGCAACGACACGCGCTCGGCCAGTGACTGGTACATCCTGCACCTCGAACGCCAACCCTCGCTGCTGGCCGCCACCCGCTGGATTGCCGGCGAACGCTTTGAAAACGAACAACCCCACGGCTTGGTACAACGCGCCTTGGACCAAGCCACCAAGCCCCTGATGCGCTACCGCTGCGCCGCCTGCGGCTTCGAAGCCAGCCAGCACTTCTGGCACTGCCCGGGCTGCCAGGCCTGGGACAGCTATCCGGCGCGGCGGATTGAAGAGCTTTAAGTGCGCCAGTAACGCCGGCAGTTCAACAGGTCAGGCTGTTCCTTCAGGGCTCATCCGATGAATCAATGCCTGCATGTCTTGAAGCTCCTGCTCTTCACCGTAGATGCGGCCCAATTTTCGGATGCCTTCTTGGTCTAGCGCAAAATCAGGCAGAGCGTCTAGCGCCCGAACCTTGGTCAAAACGCTTTGAGCAAAACCGGCCACATTGCCCGATTCGATTTCTTCAAAAATTCCGGGTAGCCAGTACTCCTTGGCACCCTGACCTGTATAGCCGATCACCAGATTACCCGACAGTGCTGCCTCAAGCGGAGGCAGGCCAAAGCCCTCAAAGTGACTGAAGGACATGAAAATCTTTGAACGCTGCAACAGGTCAGCCACACCGGCTTCGTTCAAGCCGTCGATGGGAACGATGCGCCAATGCGAAGGCAGGTGGTTGCGCAGAAAGAAGATCACCTTGGAGGAGTGGTCGGCCAGTTTGCGCGGCATGTAGGTGATGATGTTGTCCTTAGCCTGATTCGGGCTGAATCGCCGGGCGTCAACCGAGTAATGAACCCGCAGAATTTTGGACTCCGCGCCAGGAAAGGCCATGGCCACGCACCGGGAAGCATCATCAGAAATTGTGAGGATGCAACGAGCGCCCTGGTAGGCGGCATCCAAGACGGCTGGATCGCCCTTGCTGATGAAGTAACCGTTCTGGACGTATATGGCGAACGGTACCTGCAGGCGGGCGAGCTGATCACCGTATTTTCGCGCCCAGACCTCTGGCAGAACCACCACATCGGTGGCTGGATTAAAAATGCCCGATATGTCGGAAAAACCAGGTTTGCCTTTCCAGCAAAAACCGAAACGTGCACGGCGTTGCGGCACATCATCAGCAAACCACCTGTCTTTGAAACGCCAAGTATTGGGATGCATCACCGCCGCTGACCCCAGCAATTTGTCTTGCAACAAAGCATGGGTTATAGCAGCCTGGCGGTAGATGACTTTCACGCCACCGACCGGTTTTTTGACAACAGGGCAAAGCCAGACCAGATTCATAATAAAAACAGGCAATAAGATTTAAAAGCGATGCGTAGTTAAAAAATTACTTAATAATTTCTTCAACTCTGCATCTAACTTGTTTAGAAAATCGAGGCTTGATGCGGAGAAAAGAAACTTTATAAAATTTTTACACCTTAAAAGGTGATTTCAACCACGAAAGACCCACAATGCGCCCAGTCAGCCGCGCCAAATAACGTGGCTGTAGCAGCAGCAAACGTGGCAGCAGCGTCAGTAGCGCCAGTAGCAGCGTCTTCCAACGCAGGCGAGAGGCATGAGCCGCGCCAAAGTACTTGCGCTCAAACGCCAGTTTGGATTGCGCATGGTGGTAGCCGCGAATAAACTCGGACTTGAGTGGGTTGGGCCCCTTCACCGAACCCCTTGAAAGATGGGTGATCTCGATCCCGGGCACGACCACGATCTGCTGCTTGGCGAGAAATACGCGCTGGCACAAGTCCTCGTCTTCGTAATAGAGAAAAAACATTTCATCAAAAAAACCAATGCGCCGCATCACGCCCATGTTCAGCAACATGACAGCGCCGCACACAAAACCCACGCAACAGGGGCCTTCGGCCTTGGGGCCTCTAGAGACCCAATGCGTGGCCGGCCAGCGGTAGCTCACTTCGGGCAAACCATCCCGACGAATAAGTTGCGGCGCGATGATCGCGGCATCAGGAAATGCAACCGCCGCACCCAACAGCTCCGCCAGGAACTCCTCTGTCGGGAGACAGTCCGGGTTGAGCAGCAGCGCATAGCGGGTGGTCACGGCCGCCAAGGCGCGGTTGTTGGCGGCGCCGAACCCAATATTCTGATCATTAGCAAGGATGCGGGCGCTTGGGAAGACCCGGCGCATGGCCTCAATAGAGTTATCCTCACTCGCATTGTCAACGAAAATAACTTTGAAACCTGAGTTCAAAGCTGGCGCCAAAGCTTCGATGCAATGGCCGCTGTTGTAGCTCACCACAATGGCGGTAATGTCTGAAGGATCCATATTTTCTGTTTCATTTTTTCAACGCTCACGGCATAACCGCTGTTTCACTGCATCAACTTTTCTTCTGACATCCTTTGTACCAAGCCATGAACAGTCAACATTTCACCATTCATCGGGAACAGTGGCCGCAAAGCGTGATGACCGCCCTGCCTTTCCTGTTTTTTTTCCCAGTGGGCCTGATGTACGTTGGGCTTGTACTTCTGATCGTCGCATGGTTGCTAAGTGGGAATTTTTTGAAAAAATGGCAAGCAGTTCGCACCAACCCGCTTTTTTACTCTCTCCTGGCGATGCTCGCGATCGTGGCATTCAACGCCGCTTTCCTGTCCCAGGAAAACGTACGGCGCTGGCCGGCACTGGTTCATTATCTAATCTTCTTGTTCCTGCTTCTGTTCATAAGCCTAGGGGCCGGTGAATGGCAAACCAGAGCAAAAAAAGTATTTCTGGCGGGTGCACTCTACGGTACCAGTGTCTATTACCTCACGCACCTTGACCTGCTGCCGGATTGGAGAATCTTCAAAAACTATGCCAGCTATGGCGGCAACAAATCCATCGCTCTTGGCATTTTCCTCTCCATTGCGGCGGCATGGATGCTCAATGAAGCAATGGCGCAAGTAGAAAAACGCCTTGCTTGGCTAGGCATTGCTGCTTATGGCTACATCGCACTCGCGGTGCTGTTTCTGGCAACAACACGAACCGGCATGCTGCTTTTTTTCGTCTTATCGCTGATGGTGGTGATCCGCCACATTACCTTAAACATGAGGGGTCTGGCGCTCGCATTGAGTGTGGTGATGGTCGCTATCCTTGCGTGGCAACTCAGTCCGCAACTGAGAGAACGCACGCTCGTCACCATCCATGCTGTTCAGGCTTTTACGAAGGGCGAGATGGGTACAGGCCAAGGCAACAGGTTGCAATTCGTTCAAAAAACCGGTGAGATGATTCTGGAAAAACCTTTGCTTGGGCACGGCATCGGAAGCTGGTTAGCGCAGTATCCCGTGAGGGCGCAGGGTCTTGAGACATCGCAGATGTCAACACCACACAACGACTACTTGCTCTATGGCGCCGAATTGGGTGCCGTAGGTTTGCTGGCTTTGCTCGGTGTTTTATTTAGCGTTTTACGCATTGCTTGGCGATCAGGAGGCACTCGGGGAATGCAATTGCTGGTCATTGGTGCCGCCTTCGTCATTGGCTGCGCTTTTAACGCCATCTTGCGAGACTGGAAATTCGGTCTGCCCATGGTGATCTTGCTGGCCGTTGCGTTGACTGGCAGCAAGCGTGAGGCCTCTGGCGAGTCGGCGCAATGACGTGGCTTTTTGATTGTATTTAAGCACTAGCCCTCCAATGAACCAACCCGTCGACGCCAACCTCAACCCATGGGAAAAATGCGCAGTTTTCGTGATCAACCTGGACCGGTCACCTGAGCGCCTGGCGGTGATTCATCAAAGTCTCGCCGCAGCAGACATCCCCTACCAAAGAATTCCCGGGTTTGATGCCAGTCGGGAAGATTTGAGCCAGTGCCGGATTGACTTGAAAGCGTTTCAAAAAACGCATGGGCGCTCAGAGCCTCGAAAAGGAGAGATCGGGTGCTTTCAGAGCCATATCAGAGCGATTCAGGCTTTTCTTGATACAGACAAGGAGTCCGGAATCATCATGGAGGACGATGCTATTCTTGAACCTTGGTTC
>JBIKHR010000169.1:0-6747 GCA_044362035.1 Polaromonas sp.
TTGGATAAGGTCAACGCAAATCCTACGTCCTTCAGTCAATTGGTCTGCAGCGCCATTCATTCGCTGGATGATAGCGTCTGGAATATGCACACCGGGGAGTTTGGAGCGCATCCACTCGGCTGCACGAGCTGACCGTAAGGGCCCCACCCCAATCAGAATAAATACGCTATCGAGCAAGCCGAGGTCTTCAATGCACCTCATGTATTGCCGCAACCGGGGTAAATCGTAGCAATATTGAGTTTGTATGAACTGGGCTCCGGCCGCAATTTTTTTTACCAATTGCTGTGCATGCAACTCAAAAGGCAAGCCACTGGGATTTGCCGCAGCCCCGAAGAAAACCTTGGGTGCTGATGTCAATTTGCGCCCGCTTTGGAACATGTGTTCATCTCTCATCCTGCGCCCTGTTTGCAGCAGGGACATGCAATCCAGATCAAAAACCGGCTTGGCTTGGGGGTGGTCACCGAGTTGCACGCCGTCGCCGCTCAAGCACAACATATTGGTCACGCCCATAGCGGCACCACCTAGGATATCGCCTTGAATGGCAAGGCGATTCTTGTCACGACAAGAAATTTGCATGACCGGTGAATAACCTGCGCGCGTCAGCAGCGCGCACACAGCCAGGCTGGACATATGGCAATTGGCACCACTGCCATCGGTGGCGTTGATGGCATCGACGTAACCGTCAAAAATTCGGGCGCGGCGGTACACCTCTTGAGCTTGGGCAGAGTCGGGTGGATCCAACTCTGCCGTCACGACGAATACACGACTGCGCAAAAGGCGCTCCAAGCTGCCAGCGGAAGAGTGCCCTGGTGGAATTACAGGATCGGCCTCATGGGCCCAGTCGCCTTCTTTCATCATTGTTGGCTACGCCTGGCCATTTGAAGCCACGAAGACTTGCCCTTCAGTCTGCTGTCAACGGCCAACTGGACGATCTTGAATGCTTGCTTGCCCTCAACCATACGCTGGCTGCCTTCATAAGCTTCAATCCACACGCAACGCATTTCGGGTTTGACCTCACAGTGGCCGTTAGCTCGAACACCGCCACAGGGCCCATTGCGCAAAGTCTTTGGACAGTTCATGGGGCATGACATTCCGGATGAACTCAGCGAGCATTGGCCGCACATCTGACAGTCAAAAAGAATGCCTTTGATAACTTTTTCCACTGCAGCCACCGGCTTTTCCAGGCGCTCGTAGCCAATCGCTTTCCAAAGTGGGTGTAAGGTCACAAAAACCTTCTCGAACCCCTTGTAGAAAATCTCAATTCCACGGGCATGGCGAACAGACCAGCGGCGAACCGAATACATCAGGTTTGACCTTGCGGGCTGGGTTCAGGGGAAGGGCAGTACGACGACCTCGCCGGGGCGCGCCACCCCGTCTGGGCAATGCACGATGACCGCTTGCCCCGGAGCCCAGTGGCTGCGCTCGATCATGGACAAGCCGACGTTGCGTTTAAGACGCGGTGACCACATGGCCGAGGTGATCTGCCCAACCTGTAAATTGTCAGCCTTCACTGGCCAGGGTTTGCCGCAGACGGGCCCCGGGCCACCATCAAAAAGAACGCCTCGAATCTCCCTTTGGTGACCCTGGGCTGCGATGCCCTGCAGGGCTTTGAGACCCAGGAAATCGACAGTGCCGTCTAGCGTGCAAAACTTACCCATGCCACATTCAAAGGGATTGTTTTCAAGGGTGAACTCATTGCCGTAGGACAGCAGGCCGCCTTCAACGCGCTCGATCAGGTTCGGGCAGCCGGGGCTAATGTTGTATGCCTGCCCGGCCTCCCAGATCAGGTCCCACAGCGCGCTGCCAAGGCTGCCGTCGTTCAGGTAAATTTCAAACCCGCCCTGCTTGGAGTAGCCGCCGCGCTGGATCAGTTGGCGCGTGCCCTTGAAGTCGACATAATCAAAATTGTAAAAGCGGATATTGCGCACAGCTTGACCAAATACGCTGGCCAATAAGTCCTCGGCTTTGGGACCTTGTATTGCAAGAACAGAGACGTCTGGTTCGATCACGTTGACATCGAGCCGTGCACCCAACGCCAACCCTTTTGCCCAGAGCAATACATCTGAATCGGCAATCGATAGCCAAAAACGATCTTCAGCCAACTTGAGTAGCACCGGATCATTGACCATACCGCCTCGCTCATCCACCAGGGGCACATACATGCACAGGCCTACCCGAGCCTTGCTGATATTGCGTGGCGTCATCCATTGCACAAGGCGTGCCGCGTCCGGGCCGGTGATCTGCACCTGCCTCTGGCAAGAAACGTCCCAGATCTGAACATGCTCGCGCAAGTGCCAGTAGTCCTCTTCAACGGTCTTCTGAAACGCCTTGGGCAATAACATGTGATTGACGACCGAAAAGCCGCGCACGCCGTGTTGCTCGACGCGATCGGTGTAGGGTGTGCGCCGTATGCGGCGAGACATGTTGAGGCCTGAGGTGGACATAAAAGTGCTCCCTTGAGGTTTGCGAGTTCAATTTCGAGGTGTTGATGTATTCGGAGAATCCCCGCCTGGATCAGTCCAACTTGATGCCGGTGCTGAGAATCAGCTCAGACCAGCGAGACGACTCCGCGCGAACATAAGCGCTCGCCTGTTCAGGGGTTGTGGGTTCGGCAAAGCCGCCGCTGGAGGAGATCCAGGATTGCATGTCAGGCTGCATGATGATTTGACGGACTTCATCGGCCAATCGGTTGCGCACCGGCGTTGGCAGTCCGGCCGGGCCGATCAGTGCCAGCCAGCCCTCGGTGACGAGGCCGGGAAAACCTGCTTCAACTACGCTGGGGACGTTTGGCAAAGCGGGGTGGCGCTGTGCGCTGGTGATCGCCAGCGGTCGCAACTGACCGGAGCGAACGAAGGACATGCTGGCTGTGACGTTTTCGACCAGCATCGCGGCGTGCTTGCCCAGCACCAAAGAAGCTGCTGCGGCGGTCCCCCGGTTTGGCACATGCGTCAACTTTGCGTTGGTAGTGCGGACCAATTGCTGACCCACCAAGTGCATGATGGAGCCGGTCCCGGCGGATGCGAAGTCCAATCCGTTTGGTGTGGCCTGCGATAGTTGGACCAACTCCTTCAAGCTGGTGACGGGAGAGGCCGGGTCGACCATGAACAACATAGGCCCGCGGTAGACAATAGCGATGGTGGTGAAACCAGTTTGCGCGTCATAGGGCAACTTTGAGTAAAGCGTCGGGTTAAGCGCAAGTTGGCCGATCCCGCCTATCCCTATGGTGTAGCCGTCGGCCGGCGCTGCGGCGATGGCCGTTACACCGATGCTGCCGCTGGCACCTGGCTTGTTTTCGACCACTAGCGCCTGGCCAAGGCTGCGGGACAGCCGCTCGCTAATCATGCGCGCGACCAGATCGGCCGAATTGCCCGGAGGTTGCGCCACTATGACCTTGATAGGTCGGTTGGGATATGTCTGTTGAGCCCAAGCATTGCCTGCTGCGACCAATGTCAGCAAAGATAGGGCTTGGGCCCAGATTCCGATTGACGCTCTGAAGCTCATTGGGTCATCCTTTTAAATAATTTAGGAGTTTTGAGCCTTGCCTATGTCGCAATTGGGCACGTGACTCTAGGGGCGCATTCAGCTTGACAACCACACGCTGTACCCGTTGGGCGCCATCACCAGAGGCATGTGGTATGACCCTAGCGGGTCTGGCATACAAAACCGGATCACGACCTCTTTTTGGATGCGCAGGCCCGGCAGCTTCAGACCAAGTTTGTCGAAGTAGGCCCCCGTCTGGAACACCAGTTCGTAGTCTGCCGCTGTGTCGACCATGGCCGGCTCGATGAGTTGCGACAGGCGACCGCCGGAGTCGGTACGGCTGTTAAAGACGTCGATGCGTTCGCCGCCGGGGGCAATTTTTAGCAACGCAATGCCGACCGCAGCCGCATGGCTGCCATCGACCGAATTCAGGGTGTGGGTGCTTAAAGTAGCCATTGCGCGCTCCTACTCGATCGACGCCTTGTCGCGTTTGCTGGTGGTGGCCAACACGATGGGGCTGATGACGCCCTTGGCCTTGACATTGACACAGGCCGTCTTACCGCTGGCGATAGCGCGGCGAATCGCTGGACCCAAATCTTCTCGGCGTTCGACCATCTCCCCATGGCCACCCATGCCTTGGAAGAGGCTGTGGAAGGGGATGTCTCGGAAGTCGGTGGCGAAGTGTTTGCCGTTGGCAAACAGGCGCTCTTGTTGTTGCGAAATGCAATCGAGGCCGTTGTTGTTGTCAATCACCACGACGATGGGCAACTCCTCCTGGAACGCGGCCTCAATCGACAAGCCGCCCGATAAAAATGCCCCGTCGCCGCTGATCAACACCACCGTGGACTCAGGATGCGTGTTCTTGGCGGCCAGGGCAAGCGAAACACCCACGCCCAGCAGGCTGAAACTGCCCGGGTGAAGGATGCCGGCCAGTTGCTGTCCGTGCCAACCGGCCAGGTTGACCGCAATCTCGGACCAGAAATGGGTGTTGCCTCCATCAAAAACTAGCCAATCATTTGCGCCCATCTCAGCCTGCACGTCCAGTGACAATTGCAGGGGGTGAATTTTGCCGCCGTGCAGGGCGGTGGCGTCGGTGTCCTCCTTCAAGTCGGCCAGCGTCTTGCTGACCCAATCGCTGCGCCATCGGCGGTTCATGTCAAACCAACTGCGATCGAGCGTCCAAGCACCGCTGGTCTTGAGCGACAGCAGCGCGTCTAGAAAGGCTCCAGGGTCGCTGAGCAATACGTGGTCAGCCGAGCGGTTCATTTGGATTTCTTCGTCCGATCCGTTGACGCACACCAACTGCAGTGAATCTGGAAACAGTGGCGCATTGCCAAAATTCATCTGGTTGTCCAGGCGAGCACCGATCATGATGACCAGATCGCAGGCTTCCAGTGCTTGGCGCGAAGGTTGGTACTGATGGATATCAGCCAAGCCCATATAGGCCTCGCAGTGTTCGCCGAGCAGCTTTTGGTGATAGGGGATGTTGAAAATCGGGATGTTCAAGGCGCTGGCGGTAGCTTCCAGCTTGGGTGCATTGCCCGACCACCAGACACCGTGTCCCCCGATAAAGATCGGTTTTTTGGCGGCAGCGATCAGAGCCAGCAGGGGCTCCAGCGCGTCTGGATCAGGCCAGGCACGGGGAGGTTGCGCGGCTGTGCGCAGATAGGGCCGTTCGTCCCGCCCTGCATCGACCGGAAAGGAGGAAAACATGATGTCCACTGGAAGACTCAGGTGTACGGGACCCGGGTAACCACTGGTGGCGATCTTCCAGGCGCGGTCCACGCATTCGCTGATGCGGGTGCCGTCAGTGATACCCACGCTGTGCTTGGTCAGGGGCGCGGCAATAGCCACATCGTCGATCTCCTTGAAACCACCGGCGCCCTTGCGTTTGAGCGTGCTCGAGCCGGTCACAAAAATGACAGGCGAACGTTCGCCCCAGGCCTCCATCATGGCCGGCACGGCATTGGCGAAACCCTCGGGCCCGACCAAGCACACCGCCGGCTTGCGCGTGATGCGTGTGTGAGCGTCGGCTAAGTGGCCGGCCACCTGCTCATGCGGGCAGTTAATGACACGCATGCCGGAATCCATGAAGCCTTCAAGTGCTGGATTGCAGAATCCACCAGAAAGTGTAAAGACGTGTTCCACTCCCTTTTCTATCAGGGCTCTGGCTAAAATAGCCCCTCCACGAAGAGTAAGATTTTTTGGGTTTGACATGGTGTTTCCGTAGGTTGGTTTCATCTGAGCGGCGCAGCAAGGTGGGTGGTGTTGATGTCGTTGATATCGGACAAGCCAATCTGGGCCATGGCCACCAAAAGGGATTCCGCGATGGCATCGAGCAAGCTGGACAGTCCGCGAGCACCGTCAGCGCCCAAGGCATAAAGTAGCGGGCGGCCCAACATCACGAGGTCGGCGCCGCAGGCAAGGGCTTTAAGAATATCTTCGCCAGAGCGGACGCCACTGTCAAAAATGAGCGGAAACTCCGGCCCCAAGGCCGCCCGCACCTGAGCCAATGCAGTGATGGCTGGTGGGGCGCTGTCCAGTTGGCGACCGCCGTGGTTGGATACATAGACAGCATCAGCGCCAGCCGCCCGTATGCGTTTCGCGTCATCGGGGTTAAGTACGCCCTTCACGATAAGCTTACCTTTCCAGCGCCGACGAAGCTGGTCCAAAAAGGCCCAATTAGCGCCTGCACGACTGGCATAGCGGTCAAAGCTTTTACCCCCCTGGGTGGCATCGAAATTGGCCGCCGCCGGCACGCCCGCGATCAGGCTGGCCAGCGACCAATGCGGATGACGCGCGAAGTCCATGAATTGCTGAATTCCAATGCGAAACGGCATGTTGAAACCGTTGCGCTGATCGCGCGGCCGTGGAGCGAAGCGCGGCACATCCACTGTCAGGATAAGCACCTGGTAGCCAGATGCTTCGGCCCGGTCCACCAAAGCCCAAGCGGTCTCAAGAGAGCCTGTCACGTAAAGCTGAAACCAGGCGAGCGCCCCAGCTTGTTCGGCGATACCCTCCAGGGTCGACGAGGCAGCGGTGGAGACGCCATGCGGCATGCCTCGCCTGACGGCCTCGGCTGCCAGCATCCGGTCTGCCCCCGGCCAAGCCAAGTTGCACATGCCCATCGGCGCGATCCCAAAAGGCAGGCTCAGGTTCTGGCCCATAAACGTCGTGGTCAGAAGATTCTGCTGTGTTGGTGCGAGCACTCGGGGCATTAGACGCAGGTTTTCCAGTGCGGACAAGTTGTTGGCGGCAGCGGATTCA
>JBIKHR010000009.1:0-22787 GCA_044362035.1 Polaromonas sp.
AGTTCATCGTCAAGTCGTCATTACGGAGTTTTGAACTTCCGGCTTGTCGGACATGCAGCGACACTGCATGTCGAGCCAGACCTTCGATTGAAACCTTAACAGGTGAGATCGAGGCGTTCGCAGTCCCAAGGCTGCACCACACTCTCTTTTTTCCTGTTTCGCATCAATCAAGCCGGAAATCCGCCAGCGGATTTCCTTGTCGTGACTCGCGTGTTGGAGTGTGAACATGGAACTTTTTTCTGCCCCCTGGTGGTCGGCCCTGATGGTCATCATCCTGATCGATCTTGTGCTGGCCGGCGACAACGCCATCGTGATTGCCCTGGCAGCGCGCAACTTACCACCCCATCTGCAGAAAAAAGCCGTCATCTGGGGCACTGTGGGTGCCATTGCCGTTCGTTCGATCATGACCGTCGGTGTGGTCTGGCTGCTGAAAATCCCAGGTCTCATGCTCGCAGGCGGTATCGGCTTGCTCTGGATTGCCTACAAACTGCTGGCCGACCAAGACGGCGGTGAGCATGACGGCCCTGTGGCAAGCACCTTTTGGGGCGCCATGAAAACCATTGTGGTGGCCGACGCCATCATGGGCGTGGACAACGTGCTGGGCGTGGCCGGGGCGGCGCAAGGCTCCTTTGACCTGGTCGTCATCGGCCTGCTGATCAGTGTTCCCATCGTTGTGTTTGGCAGCACTTTGGTGCTCAAGCTGGTCGAACGCTTCCCCGTCATCATCCAGCTGGGCGCGGGTGTGCTGGCATTCACCGCCGGCAAGATGATCGTCAATGAGCCTTGGTTGGCGCCTGTTTATGACAGCGCCTGGAAGACCGCCTCGGAGTGGATCACCTACGTCCTGGCAGTGGCCGGCGTGTTGTTAGCGGGCAGCTGGGCGACCCGCCGCGCCAAAGCGGCGGCAGACAAAAAACTTTTGACGGAATAAATACCGGCCGCAGAAAGCAAAAATACCAAGGATTACTGCATGGACACCCTGATTGTGTACATCGACGAAAGCGCCCACGCGCTGAAGTTGCTCACGCCCATGCTGTCTCCTGGCACGGCCCGCGCGCCCATTCGCTGGATACTGGTCGCCTGCACGCCGCGCGTGACACGCCATGCCAGCAAATTTGTCACCAGCAACGCCCGTCAAAGCTGGCGCAGCAAATGGGCTGACAAGGCCTTTGGACAGATTGTTCCGCTGTTGCAGTCCAGGGGTGACACCGTTATCACGCAAATCGCTCAAGGCCCCTTGTGCGAGTTCACGGACAGCTTGCTGGCGCGGCACGAAGGCTCGCGGGTACTGGACGGTCGGCGGCCGAAGTCGGGTGAAGACCAGCAACCCGTGACACCTCAACAACCCCAGGCGCCTGAGGGTGTGTGGGGCTGTGCGGCGGCGTTGGCGGGTGTCGGCATGCTGACCACGGCCGACTAGGCTGCGCATGTTGGCAGCATGGGCCCGGGGCCTGTGCTGCAGTGGTATTCTGATTCCATGAAGTTGCTCGTTCACTGGCTCTTGAGTGCCGCTGCCCTGCTGGCGGTGGCCTATCTTTACGCGGGTGTAGTGGTGACGAGTTTTGGCGCCGCCTTGCTGGCGGCTGCCGTGCTGGGCGCACTCAACCTGGTGCTGCGCCCGGTCTTGATCCTGCTGACCCTGCCGGTCACGGTGCTGACCCTGGGGCTTTTCCTGTTTGTCGTCAACGCGCTGATGTTCTGGGCCGCCGCCGGTCTGCTCAGCGGGCTGGACGTGCGCGGTTTCGGCGCCGCTCTGCTGGGTTCGCTGATTTACTCGGCGCTGCAGTTAGCGATCGAGTTTGTCCTCACGCGTTTGTTCCCGGATTAAGGCCGCCACCTGGCGGGTGCGGGTATCAATGATGGACGCCTCGATGTCCGCATTGCGCCCCTGCGCGGCGCGGCTGCCACTGCGCAGCATTTCCTGCGCAGCCTTCAAACGGTCCAGCGCCGCCGGATAGTCCAGCTGCGCAAACCGGCTTTCGGCATCGGCCCGGATGGCGCGCGTCAACTCGCCCTGCCCGTTCCAGGCTTCAGACAACAGGTGCCAGGCTTGCGCGTCCTTGGGGTGGGTGACCACCCAGGTCTGCAGGGCATCCGAAACCTCGACGGCCCGGCCGGCCGCCAGCACGGCGCGTCCCTGCAACAACAGCTCAGCCCGCGTGCCGCCGGCCGACAGCTTGCTGGCCGCAGCAGCTTGCGCCACGCGGCCGGCGGCGCTGTCCAGCTCAATAGCCAGCAGCTGCGCCGGGCGAGCGGCGGGCGGCATGTCCCGGGTCAGTTCTTTCAGGCGGGTGACCAGCGCCAGCGCTGCCGCATGCTCGCGCAAACGGCTGGCTGCCAGCGCCCCGCCATACAGGCGGCCGATCAGCGCAGATGCAGCGGTGGCCGGCGGTGCGGCGGCAACGCGCTGGCCCTCCGCCAGCATGCTGCGCAACTCATCCACGCCGGGGCTGCCCAGCACGCGGGCGCGGGCGGCCATCATGGCGTGCACATGCGATGCCGCCAGTTTGGAGGTAGCCAGCGCGGCCGGGGCAGCTGCGGCGGGCTCGACCGTTTGCGTGCGCACGCGGGCTTCGGCGATGCGCTCGGTGGTCAGCGGGTGCGAGCGCAAGTAGGGGAATGAGCCGTTGTCATTCAGGCGGGCGGCCTGCTGCAGCTTTTCAAACATGCCGCCCACGCCGCGGCTTTCAAAGCCGGCATCGGTCATGACGCCAAAGCCCACGCGGTCGGCTTCCCGCTCCATGTCGCGCGAAAAATTCAGCTGCCCTTGCGCCGCCAGCGCCTGGCCGCCGACAAAGGCCGCGTTGGCTGCATCCGGGCTTTTGCTGGCCGCCAACACACCCAGAATCATGGCGCCGATGACCCAGGGGGTTTGTTGCTGCTGCTTGGTCATCAGGCGCGAAATATGGCGCTGCGTGACATGGCTCAGCTCGTGCGCCAGCACGGCCGCCAGTTCATCGGCGTTGCTGACCACGGCAATCAGCCCCGTGTGCACGCCCAGATAACCGCCCGGCAGCGCAAACGCATTGACGCTGCGGTCACGCACCAGCAGCAAGTCCCAGGCAAAGCGGTCTTCCAGCTCAGGGCCGAGCTCGCCACGCGCGCGCGCCGCGGCCATCAAGGGGGACCAGATGCCCTGTACATAGTCGCCCAGCACCGGGTCGTCCAGGTAGTCCGGGTCGCGGTAAATGCTCATGGCGATGCGGTCACCCAGGCGTCGCTCGGTGGCGGCCGCCAACTCCAGGCCGTCGCCCAAAGATGGCAAGGCATTGCCCGCCCGGCCAGGCGGGGCGGCCAGCTGCGCCTGCGACACGCCGCCGCCGGCCAGCAGCAAGCTGCAGGCCAGGGCCATCCGGCTCAGTGCGCGCAGGGCAGTGGGGCGCCGCAAGAAGACGCGTGTTTCAAAAGAGTTCAACAAGCAGGACCGGATATTCGTCAAAGAAAATCAGACGCTAGATGGTAACGGCCAATGTGACTGCCCGTGTGTAACGACGGTAAAGCGCAGCGGTACCACTGCTCTTATGATGACAGCCATCACGCCTATGGACACCCCATGACCAACCACTCCGCATTGACACACTTTGACTCACAAGGCCAGGCCCACATGGTCGATGTGGCGGCCAA
The DNA here is from genome assembly GCA_044362035.1 of Polaromonas sp. Classification (GTDB taxonomy): domain Bacteria; phylum Pseudomonadota; class Gammaproteobacteria; order Burkholderiales; family Burkholderiaceae_C; genus Polaromonas. The sequence continues at coordinate 3,625 of JBIKHR010000009.1, forward strand.
AGCCAGCACACACCGCATTGCCATCGCTCAGGGCCGCATCGTCATGCACCCGGCCACGCTGGCCATCATCTTGCAGGGCAACGCCAAGAAGGGCGACGTGCTGGGCATCGCCCGCATCGCCGGCATCATGGCCGCCAAAAAAACCAGCGAGCTGATTCCGCTGTGCCACCCGCTGGCGCTCACGCGCGTAGCGGTCGAGTTCAGCAGCAGCGAAGCCGACAGCTGCATCCTGTGCAGCGCCGCCGCCGAAACCATAGGCCCCACCGGCGTCGAGATGGAAGCCCTGACCGCCGTGCAAGTCGCCCTGCTGACCATTTACGACATGTGCAAAGCCGTGGACCGCGGCATGACGATCACCGATGTGAAGCTGCTGGAAAAGCACGGCGGCAAGTCGGGGACTTATATTGCCGAGAAGTAGGCGCTGACTTGCTTTTGACTTTTGAGGTGTTGATTTCGTGATCTGCTCCATTTCTGCTCCAAAGAAAGAACAGGAATGGCATCCATTCAAAAACGTAAGGACGTTTGGCAAGTCCGCGTCCGTGTCACCGGCTCACCTACATTAGTCCGGTCTTTTGACTCCCGAAAGTCTGCCCAAGTTTGGGCCAACGAGAAAGACAACGAGCAGCTGAGAGGGGTCTATCGTGATGAGTCCGATGTGCACAAGACGACCCTTAGCCAACTGATAGATCGGTATTTGGTTGATGTCACCCCGCTGATGAAGAGTGCAGCTGTAGACGCATACAAGCTCAGAGCTTTGCAACAAAGGACTCTCAGCCATCTTCCCCTTTCCAAGCTCACGCCATCAGTACTTGCCCAGCATCGTGATCTTCGGCTTCGGGCCGTCACCAATGGAACTGTCATCCGGGAGCTGGCTTACATCTCTTCCGTGATTAATCATGCTCGTCGTGAATGGGGGGTCAACATTCCCAATCCAGTAGCCTTGGTCAAAAAGCCGGTGTCCCCGCAAGGAAGAGATCGCATTCTCGAACCTCAAGAGATGTCAGCACTGCTGGCTGAACTCACACCTTTAGGCCGCCGTAGCCCTTGGATGCTGCCAATCGTTCAAATGGCCCTTGAAACTGCTATGCGCAGGGGTGAACTACTCGCATTGCAATGGAAACACATCAACTTGCGGGAGCAGGTGGCCGTACTTCAAACGACCAAGAATGGCGAACGGCGTATTGTTCCTCTGTCTATGCGGGCCGTGGCGACTTTAGAAGGGCTGCCACGCAATTGTGGTGACCGCGTCTTTCCCATGAGCGCCTGTGCGGTCTCTGCGGCTTTTGAAAGGGCGGCAGAACGAGCATGCCTTGTCGATCTGCACTTCCATGACTTAAGGCACACAGCCATCACTCAGATGGCCAACAAGTTGCCCAACGTGATTGAACTTGCTGCTGTATCCGGCCACAAGAGTCTCAAGATGTTGCAGCGGTATTACCACCCGAGTCCTCAAGCACTGGCACTAAAGCTTGGATAGCGGCTCTCTTTGCCGCCCCCCCCTCAACCACCGTGAGGGTTGAATCAGATAAGACCTCAGCCAGTACTCAGAAGCGAAAAGCAATGGCGCCCCCATTGGGGCGACCTGCACCTCCGCGATCACATTGACAAAGCCAAGGCAGGGGGCATACCGTCTGGCCGCCGTGGTGGTGGCAAGCAATTGGCGAAGCCGGGGCCGCTCGCTGCATTGATGCCTGCTTTTGTAGTGTCAGCAAACCCAAGACGCTGTGGCAAATAAAAAACTCATCAATTTGCATGTTTTTGTCTTACAAAATATGATTTTTAGAGTGGCGCTTTGTCACGCAATTGGGGTTTTTTTGAAGTGATGCCTTGAAGGGGTACTGATGACCGCTGGTTACTTACCAAAAAATGCGACGTGTACAGAATCTTGCGACTGGCTGAAGGTGCAGACCGGAGACAACTGGACGCTGGCGCGTCTGCTAGAGCATGGTTTGATGCCTTGGTTTTGGCTCGATTACAAACCGGGCTACCCAGCGATATTCGGTGACCACATTGAAGGTTATCTTGCGCCAATGGTATTTGCGGGCGACATGCATCGCCTTGAAGCTGACGGTAGCCATGCGTTTGTGAATCTGACACGCGCGCATGACGGTGCTGTTGTGAAAATTGAGCCCAGCATAACGGTGCCGATAAAAGAACTGAAATTTAAGCGCGAAGAGTTGCAAGCATTGAGCAGTGCACTCAAGAAGCACGCGTCGACTGTGGATGACGACGCAACGACATCATCAAGACCAGCTAGCGATGACAAACTTGCAAACGAAACGTATGCCAGCAATGAAAAAAAATGGACAGCTAATAAGTTGGCTGAACTCAAGGCGTACCGAAAATCAAACACGATGATAGACACCGCTAAAAAATTCGGTATTTCCGAGCAACGAATTCGGAAGTTGCTATCGAATGAAATGCCCCAAAAAAACATGTACTCGGGGCTGACTCACCGCATGAAGTGACTCGCAAGGGGGGCGCAAGGGGTTGCGCCTGCTGTTGCGCATCCGGGCGCTTTTTCATTGGCAAACCTTACCCGCAAGGGGGTTGCGCATTTGACCGCAACGGGTATTGCGCCCCAATACTTGAGAACCTTAAACAACGCCATGAGGCACATGTGAAAGGTTCTATCTATGCCAACTGCATCAATCACCAACCACGAGAAACACGAGTCAAACAACCCTCAACAGTTCACAGCTAAATACTTACCGCTGGAACAAATCAACCGCCCCAATCTAACGACCGAGGAAGCAGCTTATTACTTGAACCGTCGCCCCCAAACTCTGAGGATTTGGGCTTGCCTTGAAAAGGGCCCACTGCGTCCTACACGCATTGGTGGCCTTTTGGCTTGGAGTACTGCGGCCGTCAAGGCTTTGACTGGGATTGGTCTGTAATGGGCGCCCATGAAAAAGCTGCACAGGGTGTGTCCAGCACTCCGGCGGCCTCAAAAAAACACTACCCGTCCACTGTCGCCTCTGCCGCGATTAACGACAAGACCTTTACAACCCTGCAAGCAAAATTCGCTTTGCTGGGTCACGCTCTAACGCGAAGCTACCGTGCCGATGATGGCCGCTGCACATTCGTTGTTGAGCGCTGGGGCCAAGCCCGGCACTTCACACATTTGCATGATTTGGCCGCGTTTCTAACGCAGATCGGCGGATCAAATGCGTAACGACATTGCACGCGCCACTGATGCGCTTTACGCGATTCCACCCGACTTTTCCCACGATGAGTGGCTGAAAGTTGGCATGGCTTTTCACGCCGCTGATGGTGACTCTGAGACCTTCAAAAATTGGAGTGCCCAAGCTCCCAACTACAACGCCGCCGACTGCCGCAGCATGTGGAAAAGCCTTAAAAAAGATGGTGGAATCGGTGCTGGAACGCTGTACCAAATGGCACGCCAGCACGGCTGGTCAGAGGGCAAAGTAAGCCAAGCACCAAGCAGCCCAATTGATCGGCCGCGCAAACCCGCCCAAGGCATGGCTGCTGCTGACATTTGGAGCCGCTGTGAACCGGCAACCAACGAGCATGGCTACATCGTGGCAAAGCGTGCAGCTGGAGTGCCTTTGGACTCCCTGCGTGTCGTGCCTGCCGGTGACGCCTTGGTGACTTCCAAACGGAGCATGGCGGGGTATTTGATGGTTCCAGCTTATTCGGCAGACGGTGAAATGCAGAGCGCCCAATTTATCCCGCCGCCCAGTGCTGGCAAAAAAGTTAACTTGCCGTGTGCGTATATTGCTGGTCTGACTTTCACCGTCGGCCCAACTGATGGCCCTGCTCATTTGTGCGAGGGCATAGGCGCAGCGTGGGCTGTTTGGCAAGCGACGGAGCAACGTGCCATTGTTTGCTTTGGCTGGGGCAATGTTCGACGAGTTGCCGAGGCCATGAGAAAGCGAGACCCCGCCGCCAAGCTGATTTTGTGGCCCGACTCTGGCAAGGAAGCGGAAGCGGAAAAAATTGCTATGGACGTGCGCGCAGCCATAGTATTCATGCCGTCCGGTGAGGCTAACAACTTCGACGCAAACGACCTTGGGCAGCGTGACGGACTAGACGTACTGGTCGCGATTCTGGAAGCAGCAAAAGAGCCGCCAAAACCCGAACCGCGTTACAAGCTTCTGGACAGTGATGACCTCCGCGCATTACCACCGCTTAAATGGCGTGTGCGTGGCGTATTGCCTGCTGACGGTTTGGCCGGACTCTATGGCCCGAGCGCCAGTGGTAAATCATTCTTGGCACTGGACATGGCGGCTGCGATTGCCGAGGGTTCACACTGGTTCGGTTGCCGCGTGGAAGCTGCGCCAGTGGTCTATGCAGCGCTTGAAGGGGAAGCCGGTTTCAAGCTACGCGCCCAAGCATGGGAGGCTGACAAGGACCGCAATCTGCCCGATGGCTTGCTGATGATGATGCAGCCTTTTAAGTTGACCGAGCCGAAAGACTTGGCCGACCTTGCTGCCGTAGTCCCCGCTGGTGCTGTGGTGTTTATCGACACGCTCAACAGAGCCGCCCCGACTGCTGACGAAAACTCAAGCAAGGACATGGGCGAGATTTTGAGTGCGGCCAAGCAACTGCAAAGCCTTGTCGGTGGACTGGTGATTCTGGTTCACCACACTGGAAAGGACGCAACGAAAGGACTGCGTGGGCATAGCAGCTTATTTGCCGCTCTCGACGCTGCTGTGGAAGTCTCACGCGATGGTGACAACCGTGAATGGAAGGTTGCGAAATCAAAGGATGGTGCAGACGGTGACGCACAATCTTTTCGGCTGAAAGTCGAAATACTGGGTGTTGACGTGTATGGCGATGCAGTGACGAGTTGTACCGTTCAAGCCGATACACGGGCTGATGATGTGAAGCGCGTAAAAGTGCCCCAAGGTGTAAATCAAAACCTTGTTTACAACGCAATCCGTGGGCTTTTCAAGGATGGCATATCCGGCAAGGCAGGTGCACCTGCGATGCGCCCTTGCATTGAACTCGAAGTCGCGGTAAGTCGAGGCGCTGCCGCTCTGACCTGCCCCAGAGATAAGAGAACTTCACGCGCCAGAGATGCAATTACTGGGCTGGTTTCACGTGGTTTCCTTGGCCTTAATGATGGTGCTCTATGGTTGATGTGAAACGCCGAAATCCGCCGTTTTCTTCGTTTTAGGAGAAATTCGACGCCGAAATCCTCCTCCCCCTATATATAGGGGAGGGGACGAGGAGATTTTTTCGGCGATGTTGCCGTTTAGATTCAGTGTGCAGGGCTTCCAAAGAATTCACTGGTGAGGTCATCGACTTCTTCGTGTGGACTGGCGGTCACTCTTGATCGTGCCGACGGGGTCATGCCGAACTCCAGCGCAAAGCGCACCATGTCGGCTTTTGCCTTATTGGCAATTCCGATCAGTGGGTTTTGCATCGCCGTTCCGTTGTGGGTCACGATAGTCAGCGCTGGGACTGCGTCAGCTTGTGCTTCGGCCATTTGCGCAAGGGCGCGCTCTGCCTGCACCCATCGGCCATAGGATTGGCAATAGGCTGCGAGGACACTTCTGTCCAACTCCGTCATCAACCCTGTGCGGAACAACGTGCCGGCGACACGGTCCCATTCCTCCTTGGCGTGCTCGTTGAGGAAGTCGGGCGGCGATGGCTGCGCGAGTTCCGGTTTGGCCTCATTGGGATTGAGCTTTCGCCCTCCGGGATTCCCAGTAAGCAATTTAAGGGCTGTCGGTTTTGGTTTTCTTCCAGTAATCATTTTCATCTCCAAAGTTAGTTAGTACCCACTTAATATTTCGCCTTTTTGCGCACGCACATAACCGATCGGTTTCCAGAGCTAAGGCGTAGACTTTTATCGCCCCCCCTACCCCTTCGTTCACAAACAACCAATGGCCACACAGGCCAGTCATAGATGGACGAATTGGGTACGAAAAAAAGTCTGTACCGATTGAACAAAAGGGCCCGCAGGTCACTGCCATAACTGACGAAACCTCTTTTCTGGACTTCTGGCAGTTTCGTCAGTAGGTCTTGGGGCCACTTTGACATTGCCCAAATGACTTTCGTCAGTTTTGGCAGTGGTACCCCCTACCGTTTTAGAAACAAAAAAGCCCCGAGGCGATGAGCTTCGAGGCTGTGCTTTGAATCGTTTGAAGGCGGCTATCCATCGATAGTGCCCGCTTCTTTTGTGCGGCCCGATTCGAGCCATTTATCCGGTAGCTCAAATATATCTTAAAGCGCCGAAATAAGCCGTAGCTTTTTGCTGAAATCAACATCTACAGATTTGAAGATTTTTGAATTCACATTGAGCACGCCGCTGCATTACGGCAACAGTTACTCGGCAATCTTCAGCGTGTGAATGTCAGCTACAAGGCAGCTTAGGCAGGCCTCGCCCCTCTTACTAAAACGGATTTGGAGGAAGCGCAGATAGATGAAGGCACAAGTGAATCGCCCCGTTTTAATGACCCCCAGAAGTTGGACGAACCCCAAGGGGTTCCATGAAGAAGTACCAAAGAGAGTTCAAACCCGGAGCGATTCACTGCACTCAATGTGCTGATTGGCTGGGGCGGGGCCCACGACCTGTGGCATCACGCTGGTCGATAAGGCACTAGGTTCACAATACGGTGATGAATCGTGCTCCCAAATTCACTGGCCCATCAAGCAAGGCATTCGTTAAGTTCCTTGGCTTGGCGCACGCCGCGGCCCTCGAGAGTAATGCTCATGACCTGAACGCCCCCGCTATCGCCATGCTAAATACGCTGGCCCAGAGCTGGCTCGCTGGTGTGGCGCCTAATGTGCTCGCCGCCATGCACGCCAACAATCAGAGCTCCTCAAGCGCCTCCCACCGTTCGCTCAAGTTGCTGCGCAAAAAGGGCTACATCACCCTTGCCGTTGATGATCTGGACAACCGCGTTAAGGCGGTGCTGCCGACCGCGCTGGCCATGCAGTACTTTGACATGATGGGCAAGTGCATGGCCAAAGCGCAGGGTTAAGGTTTGGGGCCTTATTGCTGCTGAGCATCTTTACGCTTGTATCGATTGATTCAATCAACGCAATCCTTCTGTCGATTCGGGCATGCGATTTACGCAACCATGTACGCGCGCACACCCACTTAAAAAAATGCTCTTGCGCTATGAGCCACTGGTGAGGTTGGAGGTAGTGGTCTAAGGACCGTGGCCCCGCCCGCCCTTTGGGCGGCAAGTGCTGGCGCTTGATAGCCCTGTCAACACACTAATTTTTGCTTACGCGTCGCAGCGTGCAACAGCCGATTGATGGTCACCTACAACTGAATTGCGCGTCTAGGCATGTTCAGCTTGAATCTTTTGTCTAAATCAAAGTACAAGGTTGGGCCGGAATTACTCGCTAGCCGAAATCGGACGTTTCCGGGGGGCGCATGCTTTTTAGCTTCATGGGGTGACAAACACCACACGGGGCTGATGATCCTCTATTAAGCGTAGAGCTAATTTGCCGGGGGCAAAAGTTAGTTGCAACCGGCGTGCCGTTGTAAGACTGCTGGATTGCAGGTGGTGACTTCTGATTGAGCACGCTGCCGTGTTTCGACAGCAGTTGTTCTGTAATCTTCAGTTTGTGAATGCCACCATCATGAGTGGCACGCGCAAGCCCGAGCGGAAGCCAACTCCAAATCTTTCAACAGCATGTCAAGGTCAATAGGCTTGGCCAAGTGCCGATCGAAGCCTGCGTCAAAGGCTCTTGCTTTATCTTGCTCTGTGCCATAACCGGTCACCGCGACCAGTCTTGCGGCTGACTGCTGCGGAATCTCTTTGAACTTACGCGCCAATGTGTAGCCATCCATGTCGGGCAAGCCGATATCCAAAAGGGCCACATCAAACCGCTGCTGCTCGGCTTGTTTCAATGCCTCTAATCCACTGTGGGCAACAACAACTCGGTGGCCTTCGAACTCCAGAAACTTGGCCAGCGGTTGCGCGGCATCACGGTTGTCATCGACCAATAAAATGTCCAATTGCTTGGTCTCTGTTACAACCTGTGCCTGTGCCTGTGCCTGTGCCTGTGCCTGTGCCTGTGCCTGTGCGTCGGCGCTCAATGGCAGCGTCACGCCAAAGGTACTGCCATGGTTCAAGCCTGCACTGTATACAGCGACCCTACCTCCATGCGCTTCGGTGATGCTCTTGACCAAGGACAACCCCAAGCCCAGCCCGCCCATCACGCCGTCAGTGCTGCGTTTGGCCTGCACAAAAATGTCGAACACAATTGCGGCCAACTCTGGCTTGATCCCTATGCCGTTGTCCTGCACGCTGATGTGCGCTTCGTCTTGGGTCGTTGACAGGGTCACCGTCAACTCGCCTTTGTGCGGCGTGTAGCGGGCTGCATTCACCAGTAAATTGGTGACCACCTGCACCAAGCGGATTTTGTCGCCCAGCACCCAGACTGGCGAAGCAGGCAAGTTCAAGACCAGCTTGTGCTCACGGTGCGTGACAAGGGCACTCACTTGTTCTACAGCTACTTGTATCTTCGCAACTAAGTCAACCGGCGCTTTATCGATAGTGACATCCCCTCGAGTCACCCGAGAGACATCAAGCAAGTCATTGATCAAATGCTCCATTTGCGCAGTTTGACGCTGAATGATGGTGGCGCTCTCAGTCAAGCCGCGCTTATCCAGCCCGGGATGCAACAGTACGCGCGCGGCTGAACTGATGCCCGACAAGGGATTACGCAGCTCATGGCCCAACATGGCCAAGAAGTCGTCTTTTCGCTGATCTTTTTCGTGATTTAGCGCAATCAACTTTTCTTGCACAGAGCGAAATTTCGTGGAGATAAGGATTATCAACAGCCCAAAAAATAGGAGCGTTAATAGTGGTGCAATTTGACTTGCTTTGATGGGTTCAGCCCAGCGCACTCCTACATGTATGGCGCCGACAAACAGTGACAGGAGCAAAGCCAGTAGAGCGGGTCGAAGACCGAGGAGCGATCCAACAAGAATTGGCACCGCAACCCCCACTGTGGGCGGCCCACCAACCCAATATGGTTTTATTAAATTGTGAATTCCTATGACGATCGCCATGCTCAAGAGCACTAGAGCGAATTGCATCCACAAGCTCATTTTCTGAGGGAGGGCTACGAACTCTTTTTGAGATCGACGACGTTCAACTTTTCGACCTATTGATTTCATAAGCCCGATGCCAATTTAGTTGTCACAAGTTTAATGGTTTTTATTTTTATATATTTTAAAAATACAATTTAGTTGTAAGAAATGGTGAGCACACGGCCCTTCACGAAGCCAGCAGTGGGAAATACAGCTGGAGCAGCGATATTGGAGCCCCCTTGTGATTGCCGTGGTTTGATGCTCTTGGCACAAATCTGAGCCCATGATCATTGAAAGCGTGTCGCTCGAAGCTTTGACGGGCAGGGCTAGTCTCTTGTCGGCAACATGAGCTTGCAGACATTGGCACCAAAACTTAGGCCCGTCAAAGACAGCACACTGGGACAAAAGTGCGTTGCAGCCGACGGACCGTTGTACGACTGCTTGATCGCAGGTGGTGAATTCGGGAAAAATCGCCTTACATCAGCCGTTACATCGCAGCCCAATGAAAAAATTCCACTACCGAAAAGATAGCAGAGTTTCTGTGTAAACACTGGGGTGGCTGATGGGGCTCGAACCCAGCAGTGCGATAGCTTACGACCCAAGCTCCGGTTGATGGTCAAGCGAATCTTGCGGAAGTACAAGCCCCAACAGAATTACAAGAGGGTGCTGTGGAGTAGGTGCTTTAGTAGGCGGAGTTCACGGGCGAGACTTGGGCTGTGTAACAAACGACCCGCTACGAACATGGCAACCCCCAAAGATCGCCGTTAAAATGTCCACGGATGTTGGATTATTTCCTGCTCCAAATTTGCTCCAAAACCCATCAGAAAAGGGGCTGGAAGAGCGAAATCAAGCCAAAGTCGTGGTGGTGGTCTTTAGGGGTCTGTACGAGGAGAATCACCCGATTTATGACCGCCGTGCAAGTCGCCCTGCTGACCATCTACGACATGTGCAAAGCCGTGGACCGCGGCATGCTAATTACCGACGTGAAGCTGCTGGAAAAGCATGGCGGCAAGTCGGGGACTTATATTGCCGAGAAGTAGGCGCTGACTTGCCTCCTGCTAGCGAGTGTTCCTACGGGTTCCAACAATCAGATGCAGACCCAATCCGAAGTATTCGCAAATGTGCGGCCCGTAGGGCCGGCGCTCGAAGTCAAGCAGGGATCTCTCCGGTGAATCGGGCAAAATCAACACGTTTTTCCCCACCAGCCGTGCGAAAGCATTCAAGACTGTCTCAAGCGAGATCATCAGAAAATTCATAAATGCCTTTGCTTGAGCAACCCAAAAGCAGGCTTTAATCATCTTCTGTGGGCGCCAGCTGAGCGGCAATGGATCGGCACTTATAAAGACGATAACCGGGAGTTATGGAGTGCTGAACATTGACCTGAGTCTGCTGCGCGTTTTTTTGGAAATTTATGAAACGGGCAGTCTGTCCAAGTCCAGTCCATTTTTGGGCCTGTCGCAGCCGGGTGTGAGTCTGGCACTGAAGCGACTGAAAGACCATTTTGAAGACCCCCTGTTTATTCGCACGCCCAAAGGAATGGTGCCAACGGTGTTTGCGCAGGCCCTTCAGCCCCACATCAAAAAGTCTGCCGAAAGCCTGCAGGCGTGCCTGAACTTTCAGTTGAACTTTGTGCCAGAAAGTTCAGACCGCAAATTCAGGCTGAGCATGTCCGAGTTAGGTCAGCTCCTGTTGCTGCCGCGTATGCTGGAGCGCCTGAGCTGCGTTGCACCCGGCGTTCAGGTCGAAGTGGCCTCCATCACGCACGACATAGAGGACCAGCTTTCCGAAGGTTTGATCGACCTTGCGCTTGGCGTCACTTACCCGCTGAGAGATCATTTTTTTCAACAGCTGTTGATCACTATGCCCTACACAGGCCTGGTGTCACAAGACCATCCGGAGGTGGGCGATGACATCACGCGGCAGCAATACGAGCGCGTGAATCACATGACCATCCTTAGCCAGACCAGCGGGTTTTACCTGGTGAACCAGCACCTGGAGAGTCTGGGGATTCACCGTAAATTTGCAGTCAACCTGTCCAACTTCGCGTCAGCTGCCACCATCCTGCAAATGACCAACTACTTCATGACCACCCCGGTCAGGGTAGCCGACATGCTGATGCGGCAGGGCAACCTCAAAAAGGTGCGCTTGCCCTTTGAGTTGCCGCCAATGAAGTTCATGCAGCATTGGCATGCCAGGCAAGATGCCGACCCTGGCAATATGTGGCTTCGCGAAATCATGTCGGCCCTGACGGCCGATGAACGTGTGAGCGAGGCAGCGCCACTCAGGGCATGAACATGCCGCCGCTGACATGCAGGCTTTGGCCTGTGATGTAGCGTGAGGCCGGCAGGCACAGGTGGGCGATCATGTGCGCGACGTCTTCAACCGAACCTTCTTCAGGCGTGATGGGCGCGGCGTCAATACCCTTGCCCGAAGTGGCCGAACGCTTGCCGCCTATCTTGCCGGGCACCACGCAGTTGACTGTCACGCCGCGGGGTGAAAACTCACAGGCCAGCGCGCGCGTCAGGCCGACGATGCCGGCTTTGGCCGTCACCACATGCGCACGGTGGGCCGCGCCGATGTGCGCGCTGACACCACCCACATTGACGATGCGGCCTGCACCGGTCTTGAGCATGTGCGGCAACGCGGCCTTGGCACAGACAAAAGCACCGTCCAGAATGATGCTGGTGACGTCTTTCCATTCGGCCAGTGACAAGGTCAGGAATTCGCTGTCGGCACGGATGCTGGCGTTGTTGACCAGAATGTCCAGGCGACCAAATGCGGCAATGGTTTGCTCGATCATGTGCGCGACAAACACCTCGTCGCGAATATCGCCGAGGCAGACGATGGCACGGCCACCCGCAGCCTGGATCTCCTGCTGAACGGCTTCGGCCTCTTCACGCGAAGAACGTGCATTGATGACGATGGCGGCGCCCAGTTGCGAGAGTTCCAGAGCGGTGGCCCGGCCGATGCGGCGCACGGCGCCAGTGATAAGGGCCGTCTGGCCTGCAAGTAGTTTCATAGTGGCGTTATTTTCAATGTGAGGTTGTCAGTGCTGCGTCAGTACTATTGCTGATAGACGCTGGGGTCTTCGCGTGTGAATATGCTTATTTCCCGACCCACCCGAAAGTGTTTACCTTGAGCGGCTCAGCGAAATCAAATTTATCTTACAGCGCGGCCAATGTGGACTTGGGCACCAGCCGCATTTTTTGCGACTTCGCGGCCGGCCTTCAATACGAACAACTGCCCGAGCGGGTTCGCCATGAGTGCCAACGCGGCCTGCTCGACTGGCTCGGTTGCGCGCTGGCTGGCAGTGACACCGACACCGTTGCGCGCCTGAAGTCTGCGCTGCAAACTGCGGGCAGTCTGCCCAAAGCCCAGGTGATCGGGCATGCGCAAAAAATGGGCGTTCTGGAAGCGGCCCTGATGAACGGGCAAATGGGCCACGTGCTCGACTTTGATGACACGCACATGGACGGCGTGGTCCTGCACACCAGCTCGCCCGTGTTGTCGGCGCTCTTTTCTGCGGCCACCTTGGTGCCCTGCTCCGGGCCGGACCTGATGGTGGCTTATGCCCTCGGCTTTGAGGCGGGAGTTCGCATCGGCAAGGCCTCGCCCGGCCATCACGACGCGGGCTGGCATCTGACCGGCACGCTGGGCACGCTGGCGGCCGGCATTGCCACTGCGCGACTGCTGGGGCTCGATGGCAGTCAGACCAATTACTGCCTGGGCATCTCGGCCACGCAATCGGCCGGCTTGCAACAAAACCGCGGCACCATGTCCAAGTCTTTCCATGCGGGCAAGGCCGCCCACAACGGTTTGCTGGCAGCACTGCTGGCGCGTGAAGGCTTTGACAGCTCGACAGAAATCATCGAAGGCCGCAAAGGCTATTCCAACACCTTTGCGCCGCGGCATGAGGCCTCGGCCATGACGCAGCAGCTCGGGCAGACCTGGGAAATCCTGTCGAACGGCCACAAGCCTTACGCCTGCGGCGTGGTGCTGCACCCCCTGATTGACGGCGTGATTGCGCTGCGCTCGCAGATCGCCGACTTTGCGCAGATTGCCAGCATCGCATTGCAGGTCAATCCGATCACCGTGCGCATCACCGGCATTGAAAAACCGCAGACCGGCCTGCAGTCCAAGTTCAGCCTCTACCACTCGGCGGCCGTGGCCTGCCTGGACGGCGTGGCCAGCCTGGCGCAGTACAGCGATGCACGCGCCGCAGACCCGCAGGTCACCGCCTTGCGTGACAAGGTCCAGGTGCAGGTGGCCGAAGACTTCGGCCGTGACGAGGCGCATGTGTGCATCACGCTGGTGGACGGCACGCGCCTTGAACACCATGTTGCGCACGCCTCGGGCACGCAACAAAACCCGATGACGGATGCAGCGCTGCAAACCAAGTTCATGGCCAACGCTGTCCCGGTGCTGGGCCAGGCGCGCAGCGAAAAACTCATGCAGGCCGTCTGGGCGCTGGACACCTGCACTGACATCAGCGCGCTGACGGCGCTGTGCGCGCTTTCAGCGTGACGCTTTTATTGACAGTGCCGCTTTGCACTTGGTGCACTTTTCCCGCTTGAAACTTTCAGACACCACCATGCCCACCCTTCATCGCTACAACATCCTCGCCGGGCTCTTGCTCACTGCCCTGGGGGCTTTCATCCTCCAGCAGTCGGTGCAATGGGAGTTCCTGGGCCGCAACGGCCCGGGCGTCGGTTTTTTTCCGCTGGTCTACGGCAGCCTGATTGTGCTGCTGTCCCTGGTGCTGGTGATCAAGTCGCTGCGGGCAGGTCGCAGCGCTGGCAGCCAGGCCCCCGAACAGCCCGCCGGCAAGGTGTTTGCCGCGGTGTCGGTCTGGGTGGCTTTTGCCGTCACGGTGGCCTTGATGAAGTTCATTGGCTTTTATGTCGCCTTGGGCCTGCTGGTCATGTTCATGACACGTTTTATCTTTTCGCGCAGCCCCCGCTTTGCATTGCTCTCTAGCGTGCTGGTGCCGCCGACTTTCTTTGTGGTCTTCGGTCTGCTGCTCAAAGTGCAGTTGCCTGTCGGCATCTGGACCGGGGTCTGACATGAGTGGTTTTGAAGGTTTGTTGACCGGCTTTTCCGTTGCCCTGCAATGGCAGAACCTGTTCTGGTGCGTGGTCGGTTGTTTTCTGGGCACCGTGATCGGCATCCTGCCCGGCCTGGGCCCCGCCGCCACCATTGCGATCTTGCTGCCGCTGACCACCGCCATGGACCCGACTGGCGGCATCATCATGCTGTCGGGCATTTACTACGGCGCGCGATACGGCGGCTCAACCACCTCCATCTTGCTGAACATGCCCGGCGAGGCGTCCTCGGTGGTCAGCTGTATTGACGGCTACCAGATGGCCAAGAAGGGCCGCGCAGGGCCGGCGCTGGCCATTGCGGCCATCGCCTCTTTCATTGCCGGCACCATCGGCATTGTCATCCTGACCTTTTTGTCGCCAGTGCTGGCCGATGTGGCGCTGTCGTTCAGCTCGCCCGAATTTTTTGCCATGATGGTGCTGGGTCTGTCGCTGGTGGTGCTGCTGGCGGGCAACTCGATGCTCAAGGCTGCGCTGGCCACGCTGGTCGGCATGTGGCTCACCAGCATCGGCACTGACCTGTTCAGCGCCGAAAGCCGCTTTACTTTCGGGCTTAGCGACTTGATTGGCGGGCTGGACTTCATCGTCATCGCTGTCGGTGTCTACGCTGTTGCAGAGATCATGAGCGGCGTCGAGCGTGGCGATGACACGCAGCTCTTGCCGCTGCCCAAAGGACTGCGGGCTTACCTGCCCAGCTGGGACGAGATCAAGGCCTGCCGCTTTGCATTCCTGAACGGTTCAGTGGTCGGGTTTTTCATCGGCACCTTGCCTGGCGCGTCTTCATCGATTTCATCTTTTGTGTCTTACGGCATTGAAAAAGCCGTCTCCAAGCGGCCCGAGATGTTTGGCCATGGTGCACCCGAAGGCCTGGCCGCACCCGAGGGCGCCAACAACGCCGACTCCAGCGGCGCCTTTTTGCCGATGCTGACGCTGGGCATTCCCTCGGGCGGCGCCACAGCCATGCTGCTGGCCGCGCTGATCACCTGGGGCTACAAGCCGGGCCCGCTGTTCATTGTGGACTCGCCCGAGCTTTTTTGGGGCTTGATCGCCAGCATGTACATCGGTAACGCGGTCTTGTTCATGATGAATCTGCCGCTGGTGCCACTGTTCGCCCAAATCCTGCGCGTGCCCGTTGCACTGCTGTTCCCCGCCGTGCTGGGCATCTCGGTGGTGGGTGCCTATGCCGTGTCCGGCAGTTTGTTCGACGTCGGTACGCTGGTCGGTTTTGGCATGCTGGGCTACCTGATGTTCAAGCTTGATTTTCCGACTGCGCCACTTGTGCTGGGCTTCGTGCTGGGCGACCCGCTCGAACGCGCCGTGCGGCAATCACTCACCATGTCCCAGGGCGACCCTTCCATTTTGGTGTCGCGCCCGATTTGCGCCGTCATTCTGGTCATGGCGGCCCTGATCCTGATTTCGCCGCTGTTCCGGCGCAAAGTTTCCCCTGTCGTTCACTGAGCATCTAAAAATCCAAGGAGATCTGAAATGAAAAGCGTTTTGAAAAGTCTGGTTGTCGTGATGGGGCTTGCCGCCCTGGGCTCGCTGGGCACCGTCCATGCGCAAGCCTTCAAACCCAGCAAGCCGATTGAAGTTGTGGTGCACACCGGTCCCGGTGGCGGCAACGATGTCTTCATTCGCGCCGTACTGGCCACGATCAAAAAAGACAACCTGACCCAGGACACATTTGTGGTGGTCAACAAGTCCGGCGGCGGCAGTGCCAACGCCATGAACTACCTGCGCGAAAAAGCCGGTGACAGCCACACTATTGGCGTGTATGCCAGCGTCTTCGTGTCCGACCTGCTGGTGCAGGAATCAGCCCCGCTGGGCCTGGACAAGGTCACACCGGTAGCTGGGCTGGTCAGCGAACCGGCCATGCTGGTGGTGAAGGCGGATTCGCCTTACAAAACCATGGCCGACGTGATCAACGCCGCCAGGGCCAACCCCGGCAAGCTCAAGCAGTCCGGCGGCTCAGTTCTCTCGCGCGACGCTGTGGTGCGCCATGTGCTGATGAGCCACACCAAGACCGACTGGTCCTTCATCTCCTTTCCCTCGGGCGGCGAGCGTGTGTCGGCCCTGCTCGGCGGGCATGTGGACTTCATGATCATCGAACCCAGCGAAGCCGGCGAGATGATCCGTGCCGGCAAGCTGCGTCCTCTGGTGCAGATTTCTGACCGCAAGATCGAGGGCTTTCCCAACGTGCCCCTGCTGCGCGAAGCCGGCTTTGCCGTGCCCAACGTGCCTCAGTCACGCGGCCTGATTGGCCCGCCTGACATGCCGCCGGCAGCCGTTGCTTACTACACCGACCTGTTCAAGCGCGCCTCGCAAGCCCCAGCCTACAAAGCCTATCTGGAGTCCAAGCAACTGGACAACGAATACCTGCCACCAGCCGAGTTGCGCAAGTTTCTGGACGGCTACCAAACTGAGTTGCGCGTCATCCTCAAGGGCGCCGGCGTGAAAGTAGTTCGCTAAGCCTCATGAGCACTCCCGGCAACCCAGGAAGCAACGGCCCCTTCATCTCCGACGACACGCGCGCGCTGGCGGCTTACATCGCCAGCGCGACGGCGCAAGCAGCGCCCGAGGATGTGCTGGAAAAAGCCCGTCATCATCTGCTGGACACGCTGGCGGCCATGGTTTCGGGCTCGCGCCTGCGGGCCGGTGTGCTGGCCAGCGCCTATGTGCAGGCCAACGCCGGGCGCGGTCACTGCCATGTGGCCGGCACGCGCATCCAGACCTCGGCGGTAGACGCTGCGCTGGCCAACGGCATGATGGCGCACGGTGACGAAACCGATGACTCGCACCTGGGCGGGCGTTTTCACCCGGGCTGTGGCATCGTGCCGAGCGTGTTGGCGGCTGCACAACTTCAACCGGCCAGCGGCCTGGCCGTACTCAGAGCCGTGGCCCTGGGCTATGACATCGGCACGCGCTTTAACCTGTCGCTGGGCCCGCGCAAACTGTATGCCGGCGGCCACAGCACCCACAGTGTCGGACCCTTGTTTGGCGGTGTGGCGGCAGCGGCGGCCCTCATGCAACTGAGTGAAGAACAGGTTCGCTATGCGCTGTCTTACGCGGTGCAGCAAGCCTCGGGCGTTCAGTGCTGGTCACGCGACGAGCACCATGTTGAAAAGGCTTTTGACTTCGGCGGCATGCCGGCGCGCAACGCCATGGCGGCGACCACTATGGTGGCCAGCGGTTTCACAGGCGTGCCGGACGCGCTGGCCGGACCGAACAATTTCTTCTCGGCTTTTTCAAGCGACCCGCGGCCCGAAGAGCTGGTGCGCGAACTGGGCAGCCGCTTTGAGATCCGCCAGGCCACCATCAAGAAGTGGTGTGTCGGCTCGCCGATTCAGGGCGCTATTGATGCCGTGCTGGCCTTGATGCAAACCCACGGGCTGAACGCCGCGCAGCTGGACAAACTGGTTATCGAATTGCCGGACGACCGCTGCCAGCTGGTCAACAACCGCAACATGCCCAACATCAATGTGCAGCATCTGGTGGCATTGACCCTGATCGACGGCGGACTGAACTTCGAGTCCTCGCACGAGCACGGCCGGATGGCGGATGCCGCCATCTTGCAGGTCAAAGCCAAAATTGACTTGCGCCCTAACGAGTCGCTCACCACGGCCCTGCCGCCACGGCAAGTGATCATGACGGCGCACACGCTGGACGGCCGCGTTTTACGCCATCACGCCAAGGCCGTGCGCGGCACGCCGGATGACCCGATGACACGCACCGAAGTGATGGACAAAGCCGTGGACCTGATGGCGCCTATTTTGGGCACAGCGCAGGCCAAGGCGCTGACCCGCCAGGTGATTCACCTGGACGAAGTGGCCGATGCCGGCGCGGTGCTGGGCGCATTGATTGCTGCCGGCTGATCGCCTGCCGCATTTTTTTGAAGCCACCGGGCGTGCTCCTTGGGGTTGGCCCGCGCATAGCGGTCCGCGAAGAGGGCCACGTCGGCATCTACCCCGGTGATCCTGGCGCTGTCCAATAACTTTTCAATCACCCGCGGCTCGGGCGAGTAATGCAGCACGCGCAGCGCCAGGGCGTGCATGGCCAACGCGTTGGCGGGCGTGACCGGGGTGGTGACCAGCTCGGCAAACTCCACTTGCGCCGCAAACAGCCAGGAGTTTTTGGCTTGCGACTGGAGCCCGCCCCAGATGCTCGCCTGCCGCATGGACGTGGGCACAAAAAACGTCTGACTCACCCGCCAGTAGTCGGCGCCTGCCCAGGCCAGTGCCAGCACGGCCGCCGTTGCCAGCGCCGGTTTGAAGCGGCCGGGCTGGCTGGCTGGCACTGCGGCCCCGCGCGTTTGCCAAAGCCAGGCCGCGCACAGCAACACCGCCAGTTGAAAAGGCCCGTACCACAGCGGGTATTCAAGCAGGCTGTGCAGGCCGATCACGGCGAGCACAGCCCAGGCCAGTTGCCTCCCTGCATCGGTCTCGCGCCAGGGCTTGCCGGCGCGCACCAAGGCAACCACGGCGGCACAAGCCAGCAGCGCCACCGGAATGCCCAGTTCCACCGCCAAGTGCAGCGGCAGGTTGTGCGCGTTGCCCAGCAGTTCGGGAAAGCGCGCCCCGGGGAAAGCCGCCATGAAGTGCGCATAGTCCAGCTCGCCCCAGCCCCAGCCAAACCAAGGCTTTTGGCCGATCAGCGTGAGCATGTTGGCCCATATGACGATGCGGCTGTCGCTGTCCGTCTGGGCCATGCGACCAAACAGATTGGGGCCGTCCAGGCCGGTGACAAAGCTCAGCAAGGCAGGCATGGCCGGCACGGCCAGCAGATAGGCCAGCAAGGCCACCGCCGTCAGCAGCACCAGCGACCGCCGGCCCGCCCGGTGCCACCACAGCACCAGCGCCAGCAGCAAGACCCATTGCAGCAAACCCGTACGAGAGCTGCTCACCGCATTGCCCAGCGCCAGCAGCAGCGCTGCAGCCCAGACCCAGGCCGGTATGTCCGACAGTGCCATGCGACCGGGGGCAGTGGGCGCGCGCAAAGCCACACAGGCCAGCAGCGCCGCCAGTCCGATGCTGGTGAGGCTG
>JBIKHR010000170.1:0-6709 GCA_044362035.1 Polaromonas sp.
CGAACACAGTCAGCTTAAGGGCCTGGACGTGGTGAAGACCGGTAACAACCTGCGCGACCACATGACCGACCTGGAGTTGATCTTCACCATGCTGGGCGAGGCCAGCACCACCGAGATTGCCCGCCGAAGCGACGCCCTGGGCTTTGATGAGAACCGCACTTCCGCCAAAGAGGGCGGGAAGATTGCAGGCAACGCCCGCAAAGCGCTAGAGGCCAAAACGGGTAAGAAGGTGGTGAGCAAAGTCAACTACCTGACCACAGCCCCTTTGCCCGTTTTGCTGGATGCGCCCAAACCGGCACCGCCGAGCAAGCCCAAAGTTCGGGTGAAGTCAAAGGTGCTCAAGGGCGAATAACTTAACGCGCCTACCTTTCCGCAATGGCCATCGCCGTGCGCGGGACATGCCCACGCTGAGCTCGCGTTGCAGCAGCAAGTGGGCTGCTTCGGGATTGGCTCATCTTGAACAGGGCAAGAGGCTTTGGGAACAGCGTCACTGGCGCGCCGTGCGCACCGCCGGCGGCAAGGCCTGCGGGTAGCTGGTGCGAAAGGGGTTGATGTCCAGCCCGCCGCGCCGCGTGTAGCGCGCAAACACCGCCAGCTTGGCCGGTTTGCAGCGCGTCCAGATGTCCATGAAGATGCGCTCGACGCATTGCTCATGAAACTCGTTGTGGTTGCGAAAACTCACCAGGTATTGCAGCAAGCCTTCTTGCTCGATCTGCGGGCCGCTGTAGCTGATCTGCACGCTGCCCCAGTCGGGTTGGCCGGTCACCAGGCAATTGCTTTTGAGCAAATGGCTGGTCAGCACTTCGCTCACGGGCGCTTCGTCAAAGGCGGCTTTCAACAGGTCGGGCGCGGGTGTGTAGCGGGTGCATTCCACGTCCAGCCGGTCCAGGTTCAGGCCGTCGAGTTCTTGCACCGGTTCGCGGTCAAACATCTCAGGCAGCAAGAGCTTGACGCCGACCGAGGCCGCGCTGGCCGTGGCCGCGCCGCGCCCGACGGCTTCGCTCAAGTCAGTGCGCAGGCGGGCCAGCACATCGGCGGCGTCGGCAAAGCGGCTGTTGTTGAAGCTGTTGAGGTAGAGCTTGAAGGACTTGCTTTCAACGATGTTGGGTGTCTCGCAGGGCACCACCACTTGCGCAAGTGCCACCTGCGGTTTGCCGCGCAGATTGAGCCAGCTCAGTTCGTAGGCGGTCCACATGTCAGCGCCAAAAAACGGCGGCTGCGCGCCCACGCCGATCTCTTGGCGCTTGCCGGCGCGGGCAATCGGAAACAGCAAAGAGGCGTCGTACTGGTCGGCGTAGGCAGAGGCTTTGCCCAGCTCGGATTGTTCAGGGGTGTTCATCAAGAAGGAGAAAAATATTTAAGAGAACTCGCGCTCGCGCAGCCACTTGGTGGCGATCCATTTCTCTCCGCTGAGCACCGGCGCGCCGGCGTGCAGGGTGAGGCTGTCGGGGTGGGGCTGGCTGTAGCTGAAAAACACCGCGCTACCGCGCTTCGGGGAAACGCTCAAGGCGGCGTCTGGAAAGACCGTGGCACCGCCCGCTTCGGGCTCGTGCAGGTACATGATCAGCGTGGCTACCCGCTGGCCGCCGCGCTGCAAGATGGCCGGCGTGCCGGCTGCAGCCGGGTCAAAGTAGTCGAAGTGCGGCAGGTACTCGGCACCCGGTGCGTAGCGCAGCACTTGCAGGCCTTCGCCGTTTTGCACAGGCCAGCCCAACAGATGCGCAATGCGCGCCTCTATGCGGCTGACCAGCTCGCTTTCACCGCGCTCAAAAAACATGCCCTGGCTGGTGCGGCTCTGGTGGGTTTCTTCGCCGCCGGTTTGCACGTCCACCGTGAGCGAGCGCGACATGCGGGGTGCGGCCAATTCAATCAAGGCGCGGCATTCCTCGTCGCTCAAGAATCCGTCAAACACCACCAGCGGCGGTTGCTGACCGACCAAGACGGTTTGCACTTCGCAATCGCCGGCGTTCAGCGACAGGCGCTCGCCGGCCAGCGCAGGCCAGGGCACTGCTTTGGGCAAGGGCGTGGAGGGCTGGGCCATGGGGGCAGTTGCAGCATGGAGGGCCGCAGGCGGCGCTGACAGGTAAGCCACCACAGCGTCGCTCCAGCCGGCGTCGATCAGCCCTTGCATGACCGCGGGTGCGCCAAAGCCTGCAGCTTGCTGCTCGGCCATCCAGTTGCGCAAAGCGGGTGTGATCTTAGAGACTATTGTGTTGGGCATGTTCATAAAATTTGGGTGCCTCGTCAGGCGCTCTGGCGACGGAATACCAGACGGTCCGGCGTGGACACGTCGGCTGTGAATTGATAGCCCTCAAGGTTAAAGGATTCCAGCTTTTTCACCGTGCTGAGCTTGTTTTCGATGGCGTAGCGCACCATCAGGCCGCGCGCACGCTTGGCCATGAAGCTGATGATCTTGTACTTGCCGGCCTTGAGTTCTTCAAACACACAGTTCACCACGCGGGGCTTGAGCGCTTTTTTGTCCACCGCCTTGAAATACTCTTCGCTGGCCAGGTTGACGATGACGGGCACCGTGTCGGCGGCGGCACGCTCGTTAAGGTAATTGGCGATGTGGCTGCCCCAGAACTGGTAAAGGTTTTTGCCCTGCGCGGTGGGCAAGGCGGTGCCCATTTCCAGCCGGTAGGGCTGCATCCAGTCGAGCGGGCGCAGTACGCCGTACAAGCCGCTCAAGATGCAGACATGCTGGTGGGCCCAGTCCAGCTGCGCCGGCTTGAGGGTTTTGGCGTCCAGGCCTTCGTACACGTCGCCATTGAAGGCCAGTACCGCTTGCTTGGAATTTTGAGCGCTGAACTTGGGCGACCAGGCTTCGTAGCGCGCCACGTTCAGGCCGGCCAGCTTGTCTGACAGCGACATCAGCTCGGCGATCTGCTGGGGTGACTTTTTCTTGAGCACTTCAATCAGCTCGGCTGACTGCACAGGGAACCCGGGCAAGGTGTGCGGCAAGGCCCCCGCAGGGGTGTCGTAGTCGAGAGATTTGGCGGGTGAGAGCAAAAACAGCATCTGTGGCATCCTTTGGCTGAGCAATTATCCGGCAGCAACGCACTGGTGCGAAGCCCCGCCCCCTGATTAACCTGGAACCTGAATTGAGCACTTTATTCACCCCCTTCACCTTTGATGCGCCCAACGGCGCGCTGACGCTGGCCAACCGCATCGTGGTTGCCCCCATGTGCCAATACGCCTCAACCATGGGCCTGGCCAATGACTGGCACCTGATGCACTGGGGCCAGCTGCTCAACAGCGGGGCCGCCATGGTCACGCTGGAGGCCACTGCCGTCTCACCGGAAGGCCGCATCAGCCCGCGCTGCCTGGGCCTGTGGGACGAGGCCACGGCAGAGGCGCTGGGCGAGCACCTGACCCGTGCACGCCGGCTGGCCCCGCCTGTGCCGGTGTGCATTCAACTCAATCATGCGGGCCGCAAGGCGTCCAGCGCTCTGCCCTGGGAAGGCGGCGGGCTGCTGGCCCCGGCCAACGGCGGCTGGCTCACTGCCGGCCCCAGCGCGTTGCCGCATTCACCCCTCGAGCCCGCACCCCGCGCTCTGTCGCTGGCCGACATCGCGCAAATCAAGGCGGACTTTGCGGCCGCAGCGAAGCGGGCAGCCGCGCTGGGCATTGAGGCCATTGAATTGCATGCGGCGCATGGCTACCTGTTGCACCAGTTCCTCTCGCCGCTGGCCAACCAGCGACAGGACGCTTATGGCGGCTCGTTTGACAACCGCATCCGCCTGCCCATGGAGGTCTTTGAAGCCGTGCGTCAGGTGTTCGGCGGCACGGTGGGCATGCGCATCTCAGGCACCGACTGGGTCGATGGCGGCTGGACCATCGAAGAGACGGCCGAGTTGGCCGTTCGCTTGAAAGCGGCCGGCGCGCAGTATGTGCATGTCTCTTCAGGTGGCGTGTCGCCCCTGCAAAAAATCACCCTGGCACCCGAGTACCAGGTGCCACTGGCCAAGGTGGTGCGTCAGCGTTCGGGCCTGGCCACTTTTGCGGTGGGCCTGATCACCGAACCGCAGCAAGCCGAGGCCGTGCTGGCGCGCGGTGATGCTGATCTGGTGGCGCTGGCCAGGACTTTTTTGTACAAGCCGCGCTGGGGCTGGGAAGCGGCCGCCGCGCTCAAAGGCCAGGTGACGGCCAAAGAGCAATACTGGCGCTGCATGCCGCGCGAGGCCCAGAACATCTTTGCAGATGTGCGCATAGGCGCACGCTGAAAAATTTAACCCGTCAACTTGAGCGCGAAACCATCGACTGGCCGCGCCAAGTTCAGCGCAGGTCGCTGGCCAGCGAGGCCAGGGCCTCGGGCGGCACGCTCATATGCGCCGGGTAGTTGGTGTGGTCGCAGCCTACCTTGACGCTGGCACCGGCCTTGACGGCGGCGCACATGGCGGGCGTCAGCTCAAAGCGCACAAAGTGAACGGCTGAAGTTTTCTCTTCGTTCTCGCGGTCCATGTCTTCGTCGGCAATGGCGTAAACGCGGGCATGGCCCTCCACTTCAACGAAGGTGCGGTCTTCCACACCGATCAGCCGGGCCAGTTCGCGCTTGCGCTCGTTGACGTCGGGGTACTCGATCAGCATGGTGGCTTTCCAGTTGCTGCCATCGGGCATCAGGGGGGCGTAGGCCTCGATCTCTTGCTCAATGCCTTCTTCTTCAAAGATTTTTTCGATGCGCAGCATCTCCTGAATCTGGTAGCGGATGCTGGTCTCGCTTTCAAACTGCAGGTTGATATGGTCGCCCAGATGCACGCTGCGCAACTGGCGGTGCGCCATCACGTCTTGCTTGTGCGCTTTGCGAAACTTGCTGTAAGCCTCGAGCGTCATGAGGCTGTCGCGTGTGATTTTTCCGGTGACTTGCATGGTGATTTCCTTGGGTACTTGATGGGATCAGGCTGCTTAATTCAGGCCGATTACTTTAGGCCGTAAGCAGTGCGAATGAGCGTGAGCGGATGCTTTTGCGGCGGGGCGCCGAGCTGGTTGACTTCAAAGCCCTGCGCGATGTGGTGGCCGCCCAGCGGGCAGTCGGAGCTGATGACATCGGGCAGGCCGCCGTCCTTGTGGTTGGCCATGGCCTTGAAGAGCGGCTTGCCGATCTTCATGGCCTGCTGGTGGTAAGGCAGCTTCACGCCAAAGGTGCCGGCGTGGCCCGAGCAACGCTCGAATGTGTGCACGCTGGTGCCCGGCACCATCTTGAGCATTTCCTCGGTTTTCTTGCCGATGTTCTGCACCCGGCCGTGGCAGGGAATCTGGTAGCTGATCTTGCCCAGCGGCACCGGAAATTCCATCCTCAAAAAACCGTCGCGCTTGCGTGCCATGAGGTATTCAAACGGGTCCCACATGTGCGCCTTGACCAGCTGAACGTCAGCGTCGTCGGGGTACATGAGCGGGATTTCCTGCTTGAACATCAGGGTGCAACTGGGCACGGCGCTGAGAATGGCGTAACCGTCTTTGGCGTAGCGGGCCAGCACCGGAATGTTGGCTTCCTTACTCTTGTTGACGCCCTCGAGATCGCCAAGTTCGAGCTTGGGCATGCCGCAGCACTGCTCCTTGTCGACCAGCACATAAGGGACTTCGTTGTGGTCCAGCACCTTGAGCAGGTCATGGCCAATGCCGGGCTCGTTGTAATTGACGTAGCAGGTGGAATAGATCACCACCTTGCCGGGCGTCTTGGCGCCGTCGCGCACGGGGTGCGGTGGCGATTCGAGCGCGCCGGAGCGGAACTTTTGCGTCGCCAGTTCGGGCAGCCAGGCGTCTTTGTCCACGCCCAGTACTTTTTCCATCAGCGCGCGGGCCGGCTTGGTTTTGTTGACGGCATTGACCGCCTGCACCACGATGGGAATGCCGGCGAACTTGCCGTGCGTGTCGGTCGAGGCGAGGAATTTTTCAGCCGCGCCGACTTCACCGTTTTTGAACTTGATGGCCTTGGCCTGCAGCATGGTGTGCGGAAAGTCGAGGTTGAACTCGTGCGGCGGCACATAAGGGCACTTGGTCAGGTAGCACAGGTCGCACATGTAGCACTGATCGACGACTTTCCAGTAGTCCTTCTTGTCCACGCCATCGACTTCACCGGTCTTGCTTTCGTCTACCAGGTCAAACAGCGTGGGAAAAGAGCCGCACAAGCTCACGCAGCGGCGGCAGCCGTGGCAGATGTCGAAGATGCGCTCCATTTCATGGAGAACCTTGTCTTCGTTGTAGTAGTCCGGGTTTTTCCAGTCGATCGCGTGGCGCGTCGGCGCTTGCAGGTTGCCTTCTGTGGCCATGGTCTTGCCTCTTAAAGTGGTTTGTGAAAGAGCTTTTGCGCTTGCCTGGCTTGTCAGGCTGGATGGGCTTGAAAAAGCCCTTTCACAAAACTCTACGCCCTTTTTCAAGGGCGTAGAGGGGAGAAGCCAGCTGCCCAGTGGACAGCTGTTTCAGCAGGGGGAAATCAATCCACCAGTTCGGCCAAAGCCTTGGCGTAACGGTTGGCGTGTGAACGCTCAGCCTTGGCCAGGGTTTCAAACCAGTCAGCCACTTCGTCATGACCTTCGTCACGAGCGGTTTTGGCCATGCCGGGGTACATGTCGGTGTACTCGTGGGTCTCGCCTGCAACAGCAGATGCGAGGTTGTCACGGGTCGCGCCGAAAGGCATGCCTGTGGCTGGGTCGCCGCACTGCTCGAGCCACTCAAGGTGACCGTGCGCGTGGCCGGTTTCGCCTTCAGCGGT
>JBIKHR010000171.1:0-6661 GCA_044362035.1 Polaromonas sp.
CTTGAGAAAAAGTGGGTTCATAGGGGCGGCCATCAGACGCTGGCCAGGCTGGGTTCAAGTTGCAGGCGATGCGCGCTGGCGTAGCAGACAAAGCGTTTGTTGGTTGCCCGGCCGATGGCGCACACGCCCACCTGCTGCGCAATCTGGTGCCCCATCTGCGTGATACCGCTGCGCGACACCACCACCGGCACACCCATCTGCGCCGATTTGATGACCATCTCGCTGGTCAGGCGTCCGGTGGTGTAGAAAACAAGCGGGTATTGGCCCCCACGCTCCCCACTGCGTGTGGTTCGCTGCCCCCCGAGGGGGTGCATTTCCCCTTGGGGCGGCCCGGCGGGGAAACTGGTGCCCCCACGCTCCCCACTGCGTGTGGTTCGCTGCTCTCCGATTGGGTTCATCCACAACCAGCCGGCGATGGTGTCGATGGCGTTGTGGCGACCCACGTCTTCGACAAACAGCAGCATCTCGGGTTCGGTATCGCCCAGGCTGAACATGGCGCAGGCGTGCACTGAGCCGGCAGACTTGTAGGTGCTTTCTTCCAGCCGGATGGTGTTGACCAGGCTGTACAGCTGGCGCTGCGTGATGCGGGCATCGGCCGGCAGTTCGAGTTGATCGACCTCGTCCATCAGGCCGCCGAACACGCTGCCCTGACCGCAGCCCGTGGTGACCACGCGCTGCGCTGTTTTTGCTTCAATGTCCTGAATGCCGCCGCGCGTACGCACGGCCGCCGCACCAACCTCCCAATCCACGGTGATCGACTCGACCTGGCTGGCGTCGCTGATCAGGCGCTGGTTGCGCAGGTAACCCAGCACCAGCAGCTCAGGGTGCGCGCCCAGGGTCATCAAGGTGACCAGCTCACGCTTGTCCACATAGACCGTCAATGCGCGCTCGGCTGGAATCGACATGCGCTGATGCTCGCCGTGTTCGTTGACAACCTCGACCTCGCAGGTCAGCGGGGCTCTGGCGCGGGTCAGCGTTGGCAAGCAAATGGTGTTCACGGGGGGCAAGGTCATGCGGCAAGGCTACAACAAAAAAGCCGACCCCATGCGGGATCGGCTTTTGAAGGGATGAACCCCGGGGGGATCAGGACTTCTTGGCGGGTGCGGCTGCAGGTGCTCCGGCAGGCGCCTTGGCGGCCGGTGCACCGGCCACAGCAGGTGCCGCCGCAGGGGCGCCAGCAACCGCAGGCGTGTACACAAACGGTCCCGGGTCAGCGCAAGGCGGTGTGGCCGTGGCCTTGCCGGCTTTGCCTGACTTGGCCGTTTTAGCGGCCGCCTTGTCTTGTGCCTTGCACAGCGCGAAGCCGTCCACCTTGCCGGCCCAGGCCGTTTTGGCGGCAGCCTCGGCGGCCTTGGCTTTGACTTCGTCGCTTGGGGCGGGCAGCTTGGCCAGGGACAGGGCGGATGCGCTGATCAACAGAGATGCCACTAGTAATTTTTTCATGTGATTTCTCGCTTAAATCTGGACAGTCTGGCTCGGTGGCAGCGGCTCGGTGCGCTGCGCAGGAATCTTGCCGGCCTTGATATCGTCATACCAGTACTCGTGATGCTCACGAGCCCAGGTCTCATCTACATAGCCGGTCCTCATGCCCTGGTATGCGCCCTGCATACCAATGGTGCCAATGTAGATATGGCCGATGAACATGGCCAACATCAACACCGCGGCTGCGGCATGAACCATGTGGGCGATCTGCATGGTTTCACGCACATAGACCAGGCCGGGCAGCAGTTTGTCGAGCACCAGGCCAGACGCCACCACCAAGATACCCAGCAGGAACACACCGCCCCAGAACACCAGTTTTTCGCCGGCGTTGAACCGGTGCGAAGGCACTTCCTTGCTGGCGAGCAAGCCGCCACCCTTGAGCAACCAGCCCAGGTCGCCGCTGCGCGGCATGTTGTCGCGCGCAAAGGTCACAAAAATAATGACCAGTGATACCGCAAACACCGGACCGGCGAAGTTGTGCAGGTTTTTCAGTGCGTAAGTCAGCCAGCCGAACAGCGTCAGGCCCATCACCGGCAGCAAGAAGAACTTGCCAAAGGCCATGACGATGCCTGAGATGCCCAGAATGCAAAAGGCAATGGCGTTGGACCAGTGCGCAGAGCGCTCAAAAGGTGTGAAGCGCTCGATTTTGCGACCCGTGTCGGTTCCGTGCTGCTTGATGGTGCCTTTGCTGACATAAAACAGGGCGATGGCGCCCATCACGATCAACAGCAAGGCGCCGCCATACGGAATGAGCCAGTTGTTGCGCACCTGGCGCCAGGCTTCACCGGCGTTTGTCAGGCCAGAGCCCGGGTACTTCACAAAAGGCTGGATCAGGTTACCGGCTTCAGGCGCTTCGTGTGCAGGCAAGCTGCTGAATCCGGTGACGCCTGCGCCCACCTGGCGCCACATGGGCGCGTTGTTGCCAGGCTGAACTTTGGCGCGCTCGGCATTGGTCTGGGCAAGGTAAGCAGGGTCTGCGCTGGCGTCGGGTTTGACTTCAAAAATATTGGCACTCTGAACACCACCAACCGCGGCCGGCGCAGCAGTGGGTGCAGGTGCGGCTGCTGTCTGCGCCAGCGCGCCGCCGCTGCCGAGAGCAGCACAGGCGGCAAGCAGCAGGGCAGCCAATGAACGTGATGGGTGTTGCATCCGAACTCCCCTGTTAATTGACACGCGTGTATTCGTTTTGACCCTGCTGGGTGCGCGCCTTGAGTTGCTGCTCCCACGACTTCTTGTCGCCAGCCTTCCAGCCCGGGGCGTTGTAGGGGTTGGTGGTGCCTTCAAAAGAAGCAGCGTCACGCTTGGAACCAGCCAGCGTTTGCGGCTGGTCGCCGCAAGCGGCCAGTGCTGCCATTACGGCCAAGGAGCACATCAGACGCATCATGATTTGGCTCCTGCCACAGGGGGTTGACCGGCTTGCTTGGAACCGTAGGCCGTGCCCCAGCCCCAGACTTCAGCGCCCTTGCCGCGTTGCACCACCCGGTTCCGCAGGATGTCGGCAACTATGTCGCCGTCACCGGCCAGCAGGGCTTTGGTCGAGCACTGTTCTGCGCAAGCCGGCAGCTTGCCTTCGGCCAGACGGTTACGACCGTATTTTTCGAACTCAGCCTGGCTGCCGTTGGCCTCGGGGCCGCCGGCGCAGAAGGTGCATTTGTCCATTTTGCCGCGCACGCCAAAGGTGCCTTGCGACGGGAACTGTGGCGCGCCAAAGGGGCAAGCGTAAGAGCAGTAACCGCAGCCGATGCAGACATCCTTGTCATGCAGCACCACGCCCTCTTCAGTGCGGTAAAAGCAATTGACCGGGCAGACCGCCATACAAGGGGCATCGCTGCAATGCATGCAGGCTACAGAGATAGATTTCTCGCCGGGCACACCGTCATTGAGCGTGACCACCCGGCGGCGGTTCACACCCCAGGGGACTTCGTGTTCGTTTTTACAGGCGGTAACGCAACCGTTGCACTCGATGCAGCGCTCGGCGTCAGAGACAAATTTCATGCGTGCCATATTTTTTCCTTATGCCTTTTCGACGTTGCAGACGGTGGTCTTCGTCTCTTGCATCATGGTGACGCTGTCATATCCGTAGGTGGTTGCCGTGTTGATGGCTTCGCCGCGCACCACCGGGGCTGCACCGGCTGGGTAGTAGGCCAGCATGTCAGCGCCCTGCCAGCGACCGGAGAAGTGGAAGGGCATGAAGACCGTGTCGGGGCCGACGCGCGGCGTGACCATGGCCTGCACGTTCAGGCGCGCACCGGTCGGGGTGCTGACCCAGGCGCGCTCACCGTTGCGAATGCCTTTTTCAGCCGCCACTTTGGGGTTGATCTCGATGAACATCTCCTGCTGCAACTCGGCCAGCCAAGGGTTGGAGCGGGTTTCCTCGCCGCCGCCTTCGTACTCGACCAAACGGCCCGAAGTCATGACCAGAGGGAACTTTTCGTGCACCTTGTCGGCGATGTTCTTGTCCTGGATGGTCTTGAACAGGGTGGGCAGACGCCAGAACGCTTTTTTGTCGTCGTGGGTCGGGTACTTGGCCTGCAGGTCGGCGCGGTTGCCGTACAGCGGCTCGCGGTGCTGCGGAATGGCGTCCGGGAAGTTCCAGACCACAGCGCGTGCCTTGGCGTTGCCAAACGGGTGACAGCCATGGTTTTGCATGAACACGCGGATCATGCCGCCCGACGAGTCGGTTTTCCAGTTCTTGCCCTCGGCAGCCGCTTTTTCAGGCTCTGACAACTCTTCCCACCAGCCCAGCTTTTTGAGCAGGATGTGGTCCAACTCGGGGTAGCCGGTGGTGATGTCAGCGCCCTTGGAGTGTGAGCCGTCTTCGGCCAGCAGGCTCTTGCCTTCACGCTCGACGCCGAAGTTGGCGCGGAAGTTACCGCCGCCTTCCATGACGTGCTTGGAGGTGTCGTACAGATTGGGCGAGCCGGGGTGCTTGAGTTCGGGTGTGCCCCAGCAAGGCCATGGCAGGCCGAAGTGATCGCCGCTCAGGTCGTAGCCGGTTTCTTTGTCTTTGCCGCCTTTGGACTTGAGCGTCTTAACGTCAAACACATGCATGTTGCGCATGTGCGCTTTCAGGCGTTCAGGGCTCTGGCCGGTGTAACCGATGGTCCAGACGCACTTGTTGATCTCGCGCAGGATGTCTTCGGGCACGGGCTCGTCCATGCCCTTGACCTTTTGCATCTTGTAGTTCTTGGAGAGCTCTTTGGCAAAGCCAAACTTCTCAGCCAGCTGATGCATGATCATGTGGTCAGAGCGACTCTCCCACAGCGGCTCAATGACTTTTTCGCGCCACTGGATGGAACGGTTTGAAGCTGTCACCGAACCCGTGGTCTCAAACTGCGTGGCGGCCGGCAGCAGGTAGACGGCGCGGTTGGGGTTGAGGTCTTCGGGCTTGCCCGGCATGGCGGCCATGGCGGCCGTGGCCGATGGATAGGGGTCAATGACAACCAGCAAGTCCAGCTTGTCCATGGCGCGCTTCATTTCCAGGCCACGACTCTGTGAGTTCGGTGCATGGCCCCAGAACACGCAGGCCTTGAGGTTGGAGTCCTGGTCAATCAGCTCGTTTTTCTCCAGCACACCGTCAATCCAGCGCGACACGGTGATGCCGGGCTTGCCCATCATGGCCGGCGAGGCGTAACGGCCCTTGATCCATTCGAAATCTACACCCCAGGCCTTGGCAAAGTGTTTCCATGAGCCTTCAACCAGACCGTAGTAGCCGGGCAGCGAGTCAGGGTTCGGGCCGACGTCTGTGGCGCCCTGCACGTTGTCGTGGCCGCGGAAAATGTTGGTGCCGCCGCCGGACACGCCGACATTGCCAAGCGCCAACTGCAAGATGCAGGAAGCGCGAACCATGGCGTTGCCGATGGTGTGCTGGGTCTGGCCCATGCACCAGACGATGGTCGAAGGCCGGTTCTTGGCCATCATTTCGGCAGCCATGAAGACCTGTGCTTCAGGCACACCACAGGCCTCTTCGACCTTGTCCGGAGTCCACTTGGCCATCACGTCTTCTTTGACTTTTTCCATGCCGTAGACGCGGTCGTTGATGTACTTCTTGTCTTCCCAGCCGTTCTTGAAGATGTGATACAGCATGCCGAACAGGAAAGGAATGTCCGAGCCTGAGCGGATGCGGATGTGGTGGTCTGCCCTAGCGGCCGTGCGCGTGAAACGCGGATCAACCACGATCATCTTGCAGCCGGTTTCCTTGGCGTGCAGCATGTGCAACATGCTCACAGGGTGTGCTTCAGCGGCGTTCGAGCCGATGTACAGCGCAGCCTTGCTGTTTTGCATGTCGTTGTACGAATTGGTCATGGCGCCGTAGCCCCATGTGTTGGCCACGCCGGCCACAGTGGTCGAGTGGCAGATGCGGGCCTGGTGGTCGGTGTTGTTGGTGCCCCAGAAGCTGACGAACTTGCGCATCAGGTAGGCCTGCTCGTTGTTGTGCTTGGACGAGCCCACCCAATACACAGAGTCCGGGCCGCTGGTCTTGCGCAACTCAAGCATGCGCTCGCTGATCTCATTGAGGGCGACGTCCCAGCTGATGCGCTGGTACTTGCCATTGACCAGCTTCATCGGGTAGCGCAGGCGGAACTCGCCATGGCCGTGCTCGCGCAGGGCCGAACCTTTGGCGCAATGCGCACCCAGATTGATCGGGGAGTCAAATACCGGCTCCTGGCGCACCCAGATGCCGTTTTCGACCACGGCATCGACCGCGCAACCCACCGAGCAGTGGGTGCAAATGGTGCGCTTGACTTCAATCTTGCCGCTGCCGTCACCGGCAGCGCCGGGCGCTGCAGCGTTGGCCTTTTTAACCAGCGACAGTTGCGTGGCGGCCAGACCGACCCCCACACCCAGGCCGGAGCGGCGCAAAAATGCACGACGGTCCATGGTGGGCAAGGCATTGCTCAGGCCGCGTGACAGGCTCTGCACAAAACGGGCGGAGCCAGCACCGTAGGCGTTGACATCTTGGGATTTTTTCGTGAGCAGCATGGGCTCTCCGTGAAAGTTAAGGGGGCGGACCGGGGATCGTGAAGGCTCAGATCAGGGTCGTCTTGTAGTAACGCTTGACGTGTTCGGAGAGGCTGTAGCCGCCTCCTTTTTCAGGGGCCGGTTTGAGCGCGGGCTGCGCCGCTTCAGGCAGGGTCGCGCCCGGCATGGCCACCACAGCAGCGGCAGCTGCTCCCGT
>JBIKHR010000172.1:0-6635 GCA_044362035.1 Polaromonas sp.
AAGCGGACGCCAAAACCCGGGTCATTCCCATCATCAGCCACGAGCACGCCCCGGTGCGGCATTGCGCCCGGATCGGCTACCAGAGCGTGGTCAGCGTACCGATCCGCCTGCAGCAGCGCCTGCTGGGTGAGCTCAATCTTTTTTATCGCAGCTCGGTTGTACCGACGCAGGAAGAAACCGAACTGCTCGACTCGCTGGCCAGCCACCTGGCCAGCGCCCTCGAAGGCTTGCGCGTGGCCGCGCTGGAGCGGGAGGCCGCCGTGGCCCAGGAAAGGGCCATGCTGGCGCGCAACCTGCATGACTCGATCGCTCAGTCGCTGGCTTTTCTCAAGATTCAGGTGCAGTTGCTGCGCAGCGCCGACGAGCGAAGCCACAAGGCCAATCTGCACACGGCACTTGACGAGCTCGACGCCGGCCTGCGCGAGAGCATCAATGACGTGCGCGAGTTGCTGATGCATTTCCGCACCCGGACCAACACCGACGACATCGAAACGGCATTACAGGAAACGCTGCAGAAGTTCCAGCAGCAAAGCGGCTTGCCGGCCCAACTGCGCGTAGAAGGCGAAGGCTTGCCCTTGCCGCCCGATGTACAGGTGCAGGTGCTGCATGTGATGCAAGAGGCCTTGTCCAACGTCCGCAAGCATGCCCAGGCCAGCCAGGTCACGCTGCGGGTCGTCAAGGGCGCCAACTGGGGCTTCACGGTGCAGGACAATGGCCAGGGCTTTGACACGGCGATGCTTCTGGACAGCTCGCATGTTGGCCTGACCATCATGCGTGAGCGCGCCTCACGCATCGGCGCCGAAGTCCGCATGGAGTCTGCACCGGGGCAGGGCAGCAGCGTCACATTGACTTTGCCGGTACACCCCGAAGTGCGTGACAGCCATGCCCATAACTTGTTGCCGCAAGCCACATGACAAACACCATTCGCCTGCTGGTCGTCGATGACCACGCCCTTTTTCGACGTGGCCTGGTAGCTCTGCTGATGCAGGACGAGCGCTTCACCGTGTGCGGGCAGGCCGGCGACATTGGCGAAGCCCTGCGCCTGATGGGACACGAAAGCCCGGACCTGATCCTGCTGGACAACCACTTGCCCGGCGTACGCGGTGTGGATGGCATCGCGTCCCTCAAGGACGCCGCACCCGATGCGCGCATCCTCATGCTGACAGTCAGCGAAAACGAGGATGACCTGAGCGCAGCCCTGCAGGCAGGCGCCGACGGCTACCTGCTCAAAACCGTCGAACTCGACCACCTGTCCACTTACATCATCAAGGTTCTGGCCGGTGAGCCCGTGGTCAGCCCCGAGATGATGTCCAAGCTGCTCATCGCATTTCGCGCCAAGGCACCCGCAGCCCCGGCCAGCCTTCCGGCAGAGGTCGAACTGGGCTTACTGTCAGCGCGCGAGCGCGAGGTGCTGGCATTGATCGCCCACGGCGACAGCAACAAGCTGATTGCCCGCCAACTGGACATCGCCGAGACCACCGTGAAGATCCATGTGCAAAACATCTTGCGCAAACTACAGCTGACTTCTCGCGTGCAGGCCGCGGTTTACGCAACAGCGCCCGCAGGCAGTTTGCGCAGGATCAATCTTTCACCGGATTGAGTCCCGGCTAGTTCTTCAGAACTAGCCCACAACCGAACGGCAGCGCGCCGCCTAGTTCTTCCGGATTCCGTTTCACCATCCAACGGTGGATAGGCGGGCGAACTTGAAAAGCCGACAGTCATGCATGTCTCAGGAGAAATGCATGGCCTCTGAATTGGGCAACTCAAGAAAAGCGTGGTCGGTGCTGATTGTCAGCACGCTGGCCTTCACCGTGTGTTTCATGGTGTGGATGATGTTTGGCGTGATCGGCATCCCGATCCGCAAGATGCTCAACCTCAATGCCACGCAATTCGGCTTGCTCACAGCCATGCCGGTGCTCACCGGCTCGCTGATTCGCGTCCCGCTGGGCATCTGGACCGATCGCTACGGCGGCCGCATCGTCATGGCCATCCTGATGGCGATCACGGTTCCGGCCATCTGGCTCATGGGCTACGCCACCGCCTACTGGCATTTCCTGACGATCGGGCTGTTCGTGGGCTTGGCCGGCGGTTCGTTTTCTGTTGGCACGCCCTACGTGGCACGCTGGTTCCCCAAGAGCCGCCAGGGTATGGCCATGGGGGTTTATGGTGCCGGCAATTCGGGGGCTGCCGTCAACAAGTTCGTGGCACCGGTGCTGCTGGTGGCCTTTGGCTGGGCCATGGTGCCGCAGGTGTATGCGGCCATCATGCTGGGTGCGCTGGTGCTGTTCTGGATGTTCAGCCACAGTGAGCCTTCGCACCTGGTGCCCAGCACGGTGAGCTTTCGCGACCAGCTCAATGCACTCAAGGACCCCAAGGTGCTCAAGTACTGCCAGTACTACAGCATCGTGTTCGGCGGTTATGTGGCCTTGTCGCTGTGGATGGTGCAGTACTACGTTGGCGAGTTCGGCCTGGATATCCGCACGGCGGCCCTGCTGGCGGCCTGCTTCTCCTTGCCAGGCGGGGTGTTGCGCGCCGTGGGCGGCGTGCTGTCCGACAAGTACGGCGCGCACAGCGTGACCTGGTGGGTCATGTGGGTCAGCTGGATCTGCCTGTTTCTGCTGTCCTACCCGCAGACTGACTTCACCGTCATGACCGTCAACGGCCCATCGACTTTTCATCTCGGTCTGAACGTCTACGGCTTCACGGCATTGATGTTCATTCTGGGCATCTCCTGGGCCTTCGGCAAGGCCAGCGTCTTCAAGTACATCAGCGACGACTACGCCGGCAACATCGGCGCCATCAGCGGCATCGTCGGCCTGGCCGGCGGCCTGGGCGGCTTTGTGCTGCCCATTGCCTTCGGCGTTCTGGTTGACCTGACCGGCGTTCGCTCCAGCGCTTTCATGCTGCTGTACGGCGTGGTCTGGGTCTCGCTGATCTGGATGTACTGGACCGAAGTGCGACGCACCCAGATCATGGGCTCCAGCGCCACCCAGGCTACGGCCTGACACCGACACCTTCATTTGCCGCCATTTTCCGGAAAGAAAAAATCATGCGCACACCCAGCACCCCGGCTTCCAAATCCCCGGTTGCGTCGGCCGGCGACTCCGGATCGCCCAGCGCCGACATTGCCGACTGGCAACCGGAGGACGACCGTTTCTGGGAACGCACCGGCAAACGAATCGCCTACCGCAACCTCTGGATTTCGGTGCCCGCGTTGCTTTGTGGCTTTGCCGTCTGGGGCATGTGGGGAATCATCACCGTGCAGATGCTCAACCTCGGCTTTCCTTTCACGCCCGCCGAACTGTTCACCCTGACCGCCATCTCAGGCATCGCCGGTGCCACCATGCGCATCCCGGCGTCCTTTCTGGTGCGACTGGCCGGCGGACGCAACACCATCTTTTTAACCACCAGCATGCTGCTGGCACCGGCCATCGGCACCGGCATCGCCTTGCAGCACCCCGAATGGCCGCTGTGGGTGTTCCAGCTGATGGCGCTGTGGTCAGGCGTGGGGGGCGGCAACTTCGCCAGTTCCATGTCCAACATCAGCACCTTTTTCCCGAAGCGCTTGCAAGGCACTGCGCTGGGCCTGAATGCCGGTCTGGGCAATTTCGGTGTGACGACCATGCAGATCGTCATTCCGCTGGTCATGACCATGGGGCTGTTCGGGGCCTTGGGCGGCGAGCCCATGACCCTGGTGAAAGACAGCGGCTGGATTTTCGGAAAGATTTCTGCCGGCACACCCACCTGGATTCAAAACGCCGGCTTTGCCTGGGTGATATCGCTGCTGCCCCTGGGCGCGCTGTGCTGGTTTGGCATGAACAACCTGCAAACCGTGTCGCCCGACGCCGGCAAACCGCTGGCCGCGTTTGCCAAAGTCACCTACCTGTACACGCTGGCTTTTCTGCCGGCGATTTTCATCTTGTACCTGTACCTGCCGGCGCCCACCGGTCTGGGCCTGCTCAACATGTGGGTGGCGATACCGCTGGACATCGGGCTGGCCCTGTTGACCATGCGGCTGGCAGCCTTCGGCGCCATGAAGGAAAACGTCAGCAAACAGTTCGCCATTTTCCGCAACAAGCACACCTGGTCACTGACCGCGCTGTACATCGTCACCTTCGGCTCCTTCATCGGATTTTCGATGGTGCTGCCGCTGGCCATCACGGTGATCTTCGGTTATCAGCATGTGGCTGATGCGGCCGGCGTCATGCAGCACACCCTGAAGAACCCGAACGCACCATCGGCCCTGACCTATGCCTGGATAGGCCCCTTCGTGGGCGCAGCAGTGCGACCGGTCGGCGGCTGGATCTCCGACAAAGTCGGCGGCTCTATCGTCACGCAAATCATTTCAGCCGTGATGGTGCTGGCCTCGGCAGCAGTCGGCTACGTGATGATGCAAGCCTGGGCCTCGGCCGCACCCAAACAGTACTTTGCCGCCTTCCTGGGTCTGTTCATCGTGCTCTTCATCGCCAGCGGTATCGGCAACGGCTCGACCTTTCGAACCATCGGCGTCATCTTCGACCGCCAGCAAGCCGGCCCCGTGCTCGGCTGGACCTCGGCGGTCGCAGCTTACGGTGCCTTCATCGCACCCGTGGTCATCGGCGCGCAAATCAAGGCCGGCACGCCGCAACTGGCCATGTACGGCTTCGCCATCTTTTATGCCCTGTGCCTGGTTCTGAACTGGTGGTTTTACCTGCGCAGCGGCGCAGAAATCAAAAACCCCTGACGACTTGCCTGCACCGTTCCCCACGAATTACTGGAGATATCAATGAGTCATTTTCTGGACCGCCTGAGCCACTTTTCCAACCCGCGTGAATCGTTTTCGGGGACACACGGCGTGACCACGGCCGAAGACCGCAGCTGGGAAGACGCCTACCGCAACCGGTGGGCACACGACAAGATCGTGCGCAGCACACACGGTGTGAACTGCACCGGCTCGTGCTCGTGGAAGATTTACGTCAAGGGCGGCATCGTCACCTGGGAAACCCAGCAGACCGACTATCCGCGCACTCGCTGGGACATGCCCAACCACGAACCCCGCGGCTGCGCCCGCGGCGCCAGCTACAGCTGGTACCTCTACAGCGCCAACCGCGTCAAGTACCCCATGGTGCGCGCCCGCCTGCTCAAGCATTGGCGGCAAGCGCGTCTGACACTGGCGCCGGTCCAGGCTTGGGCCGCCGTCATGCAGGACGACGACAAGCGCCACGACTACCAGAGCGTGCGCGGCCTGGGCGGCTTCGTGCGCTCCAGCTGGGAGGAGGTCAATGAAATCATCGCCGCGTCCAACATCCACACCATCCAGAAACACGGCGCCGACCGCATCATCGGCTTCTCGCCCATTCCGGCCATGTCCATGGTCAGCTACGCGGCCGGTTCGCGCTACCTGTCCCTGATCGGCGGCGTCTGCATGAGTTTTTACGACTGGTACTGCGACCTGCCGCCTTCCAGCCCGCAGGTCTGGGGCGAACAGACCGACGTGCCCGAATCGGCCGACTGGTACAACTCGGGCTTCATCATCGCGTGGGGCTCGAACGTGCCGCAAACGCGCACGCCGGACGCCCACTTCTTCACCGAAGTCCGCTACAAGGGCACCAAGACCGTGGCGATCACGCCCGACTACTCCGAGGTGGCCAAGCTGTCGGACATCTGGTTGCACCCCAAGCAGGGCACCGACGCCGCACTCGCCATGGCCATGGGCCATGTGATCCTGAAAGACTATTACTTCGGCGGCAACGGCAAGCCGCGCTCGGCTTACTTTGACCACTACGCACGCCGCTACACCGACCTGCCGATGCTGGTCATGCTCAAAGAGCACGTGCTGCCCGGCGGCGACACCGTCATGGTGCCCGACCGCTATGTGCGAGCCTCTGACTTCAACGGCAAGCTTGGCCAGGCCAACAACCCCGAGTGGAAAACCGTGGCCTTCGACGAGAGTGGCAAGGTGGTGCTGCCGCAAGGCGCCATCGGCTTTCGCTGGGGCCCGGACGGCCGCGCCGATGCCGGGCAGTGGAATCTGGAACCCAAAGAAGCACGTCACGGCGGGGAGGTCCATCTCAAGCTCTCGGTGATGGAAGGCGCAACCGTCCATGACAGCGCGCAAATTGGCTTTCCGTACTTTGGCGGTATTCACCACGAGCACTTTCCCAACAACGAGCAAGGTGATGTGCTGGTGCGCAAGGTGCCGGTGCAGCGCATCGCGCTGGGCAAAGCGGGCGAAGAGCGCACGGCGCTGGTGGCCACCGTGTTCGACCTGCAGGTGGCGCAGTACGGCATCGCGCGCGGACTGCCGGGCGAGCTCGCCGCTGCCGACTTCAACGACAACACGCCTTACACACCAGCCTGGCAAGAGCAGATCACCGGTGTGCCACGCGATCAGGTGATCGCCGTGGCGCGGCAGTTCGCCGACAACGCCGACAAGACAGAAGGTCGCTCGATGGTCATCATCGGCGCCGGCATGAACCACTGGTACCACAGTGACATGAACTACCGCAGCGTGATCAACATGCTGATGATGTGCGGCTGCATAGGCAAAAGCGGGGGCGGCTGGGCCCACTATGTGGGCCAGGAAAAACTGCGCCCGCAAACCGGCTGGACGCCGCTGGCCTTTGCGCTGGACTGGATCCGCCCGCCGCGGCAGA
>JBIKHR010000173.1:0-6612 GCA_044362035.1 Polaromonas sp.
TCAGCGGCCAGGCGGGCCGCTTGCAGCGCCTTCACGGATTCGGCGGCGGCCACGGCATTGATCCAGGCCTTGTGCGTGTTCGCAGACAGTTGCGTGATCTCCTTGCGGGCCTTGAGCTTGGCCGGCGCACTGGCTTCAAACTGATCTGAAATTGACAAGCCTTCTGTGCCCAGCATGACCTGCAGGCCAGGGTTGTTGAGCAAGGCAATACGCACTGCCACGTTGGCGTCCACGGGGCTTGCCAGCAGGCGCGCCAACTCGGCGCTGTGGTTTGCGCCGGGCGTAGGCAGCGTCACGCTGGGGGCGAGGGTGCTTGCGCTACCTTGTTGCAAGCCTTGAACGCTGATTTCTGCCAGAGTGTTGGCGTGGGCGTTCAGCAAGGTGCTCAAGGTCAGTGCGCTCAAGGCCGCAAGGCGGAGATGGCGCGAAACCGGTGCGGGCCGAATTTGCTTTTTCATGGCTGGCTCCTGGGCTGTGATGGTGATGGCTGCGCACCAGGCTGTGCTGGCGGCGCGTTTTCAAGTTTGAGCAGATCAATGTGCCCGCGCTTGAACTGGCCGACCATGTCGTTGGCGCTGCGCCAGTCTGTGCTCTGGCTTTCAACGCCCTGCGGCAGTCCTCGAAGGGCGCTTTGGTAATTGGCGAGCGGCACCCGGGCCTGCGGGCTGGCAGCCTGTAGGGCCGGCTGAGGATTGGCGCGAGGATAGGCCGCGTGTTGCGCATGGCTTGCTGGGCTGTTATAGATCAGCACCAGCAGGCCCAAAGCCTTCGCCAGGGTCAAGGTTTTTATCAGACGGTTCAAGTTCAACTCCTGAAAGTGCAGGCTCTGCAAAAAGTATGCAAATTAGCGGTTAAGGCAGCAGCCTTGGGTTGTTGGGCGAGCGTGTGCGAGCGGGTGCTGGCACCTCAGCCGGCTTGTCGACGGTGTTCTGCCAGCTTGTAGAGGCCCAGTTTGGGCCCGGCCGTCAGGAAATGGGCGGTTTTTGGTTGCGCGCTGCGGGAGCGCTTGCGAATGCAGGGCTCAATGCCTGCGGCCGGGCGTTGGACGCCGGCAATGGCTGCAGGTCAGCCCGAGAAAAAGCCAAACCCACGGCGTGGCAGGACTGGCAGGCCGAGCAGGCGTCACATTCAGCATCAACCGGTTTGACGTGGTTCGCCCCAAAGTTGGCCTTGCCTGACGTTGTGCCGTGACCTGGACAGTCTGCAAGCTCGTGTGCCGCTGAGGCATGCGTGCTGGCCTGATGCTCCAGCGTTATGATGTGATGAGACTCAGCCGCCACGGCCTCGCCCGAACCGCTACCCAAAGGCAACAAAAGCACAAGAATGAGCATCACAAAAAACCGCATGAAAGAAATCATAACGGATTGGTTCTTGCCTAGGTTTGCAAAGTTTGCACGGCCTTGTCCAGCCACAACTGAAAGCTGTCAAGCAGATCATGGCGACTGAAGGAGCAACTCTCATCGGTAAAAAGTGCGCTTGATTCGAGCCGATTGAGCAACTGCATCAAGACCTCGTCAAAGCGCTCGGGCAAGGCATTTCGCAGCGCTTGCTGGCTTTGTGCCAGGGCAGAAAAAGCGCTTGTATCCAGGCTTTCAACTCGCAATTGCCCCAGGGCGGTTTGCAGTTGCTGGCACTGCGTACGAGCGAGGTCAAGTTCAGTTTTTGGCAGGTTTGTTGGCATGGCTGGCTGGCAGAAAGTTGGGTTGGACTCAAGCTGCGGCGTGCGCTGGCGAGGGCACCAGGTGGCGGTCAAAAGCCAGCGTGATCAAGGCCAGCAGGCCAAAGGGCAGGCCGACCCAAGCCAGGTTGGAAAAGCCCAAAGTGCTGAGCAAGGCACCGCTGATCACGCTGCCCAGTGCCGCGCCGATGTAGAGCATGGAGCCGTTCAGGCTCAGGAGCAAAGGGGCTTGTGTATGCGACAGGCTGGCCAGCCGGCTTTGCTGCGGCGTCATCATGCCAAAACCCGCCACGCCCCAGATCACCAGGGCCAGCACTGTCAGCGGCGTGTGGCCGCGCGTCAGTGGCAGCACGGCCATCATCAGCACCAGCACGCTCATTTGCACGCGCAGGCAGCGCAGCGCACCAAAGCGGTCATTGGCCCAACCACCGCTCAGTGTGCCCGCCACCCCGGCCAGACCAAACACGCCCAAGGTCAGTGACAATTCTCCCGAACTCATGGGGTTGAGGGCCTGCAGCACCGGCCCGATGTAGGCAAAGACACTGAAGATTGCTACAAAATAAAGCAGCGTGCGCAGCCAGATCCGCAGCACTGCAGGCTGGGCCGCAGCAGCCCTGAAGCCCAAAAAGCCGGTGCCGGCACTGGCCAAATTGCCGGGTACCAGCCAATGCACGGAGATGAGGGCGGCCAGACTGGTGCCTGCAAACAACCAGACCGGCACTCGCCAGCCATATTTAAAACCCAGCCAGGCCCCGATGGGAATGCCGACTGCGTAACTCACGCTCATGCCCAGGAAAGTGATGGACAGCGCCCGACCGCGCAATGCCGGAGGCACCATGCTGACCGCCAGAGCCGCGACGGCGGCGGAGAACATCGCGCCTGCGCCCATCAGCACCCGACCCAGCAACAACATGCCTAGGCCCGGGGCCAGCGCGCACACCACGCAGCCACAGGTAAAAAGTGCTAACGACAGCTGAATCGTGCGCTTGCGCGGCCATTTTGACGTCAGGACGATCAGGATCGGCGCCAGAATGGCGGTGGCCAGCGCATAGGCGGTCATGGCCTGGCCGGCCGCCGCCACGCTGATGCCCAGCGACGTGCTGACGGGTTGCAAGATGCCGCCCAGCACAAAAGCCCCGCTGCCAATGACCAGGTTGCACAGCGCAAAGAAATAAAGAATGGGAGGCATGAACGGCGCCAAGGTGATCGAAAGCCGCACCGGTCAGCACGCGTCAACCTTGACGCTTGCGGGTGGGAGAGTAATTTTAGCTGCGTCCCGCCGCGCCCAGCCCTGTCGCTCTGGCATGATGGCGCGCACCGGCTTGCCAAGTGGCATTCCGGCAACCTCACCAACCTGCATAGCGAGAGCGAACTTGACCTTGACCCCGCCCCGACGCGGCGCCTCACGAAGCGCCCGGCCATCTCCCGACGAAGTGCTGGGCAAACCGCTGGATGGCTGGCGCCTGCGTGTCTACACCATTATTTTTGAGGCTGACACCGTGGCAGGCCGTCGCTTTGATGTGATGCTGATCGTGGCGATTTTGCTCAGCGTGATGCTGGTCATGGCCGACAGCGTCAGCAGTCTGAGCGCCCGGTACGGCACCTTAATCACCGCCTTTGAATGGTTTTTCACCGTCTTTTTCACGCTCGAGTACCTGGCCCGTTTGCTGTGTGTGCGGCACCCGATGCGCTATGCCACCAGCTTTTTTGGCGTCATCGATTTGCTGGCTGTGCTGCCGACTTACCTGGCGCTGTTTTTCCCCGGGCTGTATGTGCTGGTCGATGTGCGCGTGCTGCGGTTGCTGCGGGTGTTCCGGATTTTCAAACTTGCCGCCTATGTAACCGAGTACCAGTCACTGGCCGGCGCGCTGATGGCGAGTCGTCGCAAGATCCTGGTTTTCTTGTCAGCGGTGCTGATGCTGGTGCTGATTTTTGGCACGGTGATGTACGTGGTCGAAGGGCCGGGCAACGGCTTTACCAGCATCCCGACCTCGGTGTACTGGGCCATCACCACGCTGACCACGGTCGGCTTTGGCGACATCACGCCCCGCACCGACCTGGGCCGGCTGATCGCTTCGTTCATGATGCTGCTGGGCTGGGGCACGTTGGCGGTGCCCACGGGCATCGTCACCGCTGAAATGGCGGCGCAGCGTCTGGGCCGCAGTGCGGGGCTGCCGACCACGCGCACCTGCCACGAATGCCTGACAGAGGGGCATCTGGCCTCGGCCGATTTTTGCTTTCACTGCGGGGCGCGCTTGGCCGAGTATCAGCACGAAGCCACGCACCGCCGGCGCTGAAAGCCTTGGCCGGGCTTTTCAGTCCTGCCGGGCGGCTGTCAAGCGGCGCGGCGTGATTTCTACCGAATCGCTGCCGGTGCTCATCCATACGGTGCCGTCCTGAATCGTCACCTGCAGTTGCATGGTGCGGTTGGCAAGTTTGGCCAGCGCTTGGCTTTCGGTCGCGTCAATTTGCCAGACCACCAGGTTGGCCGCCCGCGTGAGCTTGGTTTCTATGGATTTCCACCAGACCGGTGTGCTGCTGGCAAAGCTCAGCACTGTGACGCGTTCAGCGCGGCCAGCTGCCTTCATCAGGCGCTTGTCGTCAGGCTGGCCGACATCGATCCAGTGCAGGATGGCGTCGGTGTAGTCCTTGTGCCAGAGCGCGGCTTCGTCCACGTCCCACAGGTCCTTGGCAAACTCGAGCTTGCCCTTGTTGTCGTCGGCCGTCACATTCAAGGCAAATGCCAGCAGCCGGATCATCATGCGTTCGTCGGCCTCGGAGGGGTGGCGCGCAATCACCACCGTGTGGTCGGCATAGACGTTGCGGTCCATGTCGGCGATTTGCAATTGAGCTTTGTAGATGGTGGCTTTGAGTGCCATGGCGGGTTCTTTGGGTCGGTCTGTCGAAGTGGCTTATTGGAACAGCCTTTTGCACAGGCCCTTTTTGGGCCGGTGCTGACTTGTCGCTATAGTGGCGTGGCGCCGGCTTTGCCCGCCCTGACCTGATTGCAACGCACAACACACGGAGACAGTTTTGATGAGCACCCCTCTCTTTAGCGCCACCATCGCCGGCAGCCTGCCCAAACCCGCTTGGTTGTCCGAGACGCAAAAGCTCTGGCCGCAGTGGAAGGCCGAAGGCGCTGAACTGGCGCAAGCCAAGCTGGACGCTACGCTGCTGTGGATCAAGGCGCAGGAAGATGCCGG
Organism: Polaromonas sp.; assembly: GCA_044362035.1. GTDB lineage: Bacteria > Pseudomonadota > Gammaproteobacteria > Burkholderiales > Burkholderiaceae_C > Polaromonas. The sequence goes on from JBIKHR010000173.1 coordinate 4,882, forward strand.
CCTGGACGTGATTGGTGACGGCGAGCAGTCGCGCCAGCACTTTGTGCACGGCTTTCTGGAGCAGGTCGAAGGCATCGACTTCGATCACAAGGTGAAGATGGGCATTCGCGACAACCGCTATGACGCCATGGTGCCGCAGGTCGTCTCGACGCTGCGCCTTAAAGGACGTGTGCATGCGGCCGAGGCCCGCCTGCTGCGCGCGCACACCGGCAAAAAAATCAAGTTCACCTTGCCCGGCCCCATGACCATCGTGGACACCGTGGCTGACCGCTTTTACGGCGACAAGGTCAAGATGGCCATGGCCTTTGCCGAACTGCTCAACCAGGAAGCGCTGGCGCTGCAAGCCGACGGCGTGGACATCATCCAGTTTGACGAGCCTGCCTTCAATGCCTACATGCAGGACGCGGCTGACTGGGGTGTGGCCGCATTGGAGATTGCAGCCAAGGGCCTGACCTGCACCACCGCCGTTCATATTTGCTATGGCTACGGTATCAAGGCCAACGACGACTGGAAAATTTCACTGGGCCAGGAGTGGCGTCAGTACGAAACCATTTTTCCTGCGCTGGCCAAGAGCAGCATCCAGCAGGTCAGCCTGGAGTGCTATCACTCGCATGTGCCGCCGCACCTGATGGCGCTGCTCGAAGGCAAGGACGTGATGGTCGGCGTGATCGATGTCGCCAGCGAAGAAATTGAAACCCCCGAGCAGATCGCCGACACCATCGGCAAGGCCTTGCAATACGTGCCCAAGAACCGGTTGCTGCCTTGCACCAACTGCGGCCTGGCGCCCATGAGCCGTGATGTTGCGTTGAAAAAGCTGGAGGCGCTGGCCAAGGGCGCGGCACTGGCGCGCGAGCGTTACAAGTAAAAAGGACTCCCATGAGCCAAGACGGTCATTCCCACGAGCCCTTGTGGAAGCACGACGGCGTGCGCGTCATTGGCGCCGGTCAGCTCGACGGCAACACCGCCCAGACGCCGGGCATGGACCGCCAGGCCGCGATCAACTTTGCCCGCGTCGGCGCGCAAAAGCTCTGGGCCGGCACCGTCACCATTCATGCCAACGCCAAGACTGGCGCCCATCACCACGGCCCGCTGGAGAGCGTTATCTACGTCATTCGTGGTCGTGCCCGCATGCGCTGGGGCGAGCACCTGGAGTTCACGGCCGAGGCCGGACCGGGGGACTTCATTTATGTGCCGCCTTTTGTGCCGCACCAGGAGATCAACGCCAGCCCGACCGAGCAACTTGAATGCGTGCTGTGCCGCAGCGACGGGGAGGCCGTGGCCGTCAACCTGGACATCGAGCCAGCCGAGAAACCGCAGACCGTGCTGTGGATCGACCCGACCCATCCGCAGGGCGGCGTTTAAACCTTTTGCAAAATTTTCCGGGGATTTCCATGAAAGCTATCTGGCAAAACACCGTGATTGCTGAAAGCGACGACATTGTCGTGCTCGAAGGCAATCACTATTTTCCGATCAGCGCGCTCAACCGCGACCATGTCACCTTCAGCAACCACCACACCATGTGCGCCTGGAAGGGGCAGGCGAGTTATTACTCGCTGCTGGTCAATGGCGAGATGAACACCGACGCCGCCTGGTACTACGCTGACCCGAAGCCCGAGGCCGAAAGTATCAAGGACCGCGTGGCCTTCTGGAAGGGCGTGAAGATCGAGCCTTGAGCGCGGCGCTTGCCGGCGCCGGTCAATCCCGCACGTCTGCCACCGGGTTCTGACCAAA
>JBIKHR010000010.1:0-22139 GCA_044362035.1 Polaromonas sp.
TGGCATTGGCTGGGGAGATGCCAAGCAGATGCTGTTCGAGCGCATAGACCGTGAAGTCGCGCCAATGCGCGAAAGCTACCTGGCTTTCATGAGCAACCCCGGCCAACTCGAAGACATCTTGCAAGCCGGCGCGGCCAAGGCGCGGCGTCTGGCCACGCCCTTCATGGCCAGCCTGCGCCAAAGCGTAGGCCTGCGCAAGCTGGGCAGCCAGAACGCCGCCCGCAGCGCCAAACCGGCCAAGGCGTCTGTGGCCAGCCTCAAGCAATACCGCGAAAAAGATGGCCTCTTTTATTTCAAGCTGGTCGATCCGCGCGGGCGCCTGCTTCTGCAAAGCCTGAGCTTTGAGTCCCCGCGTGAGGCGGCCCAAGCCATTGCCAGGCTGCAGGCCGAAGGCGCTGCGGCCCTGACGGCGCTGGCAGGCCAAATGCAGGCGGTGGATGGCGTGAGCCAGAACGAAGTGATTGAGGCGCTGGCCCAGTTGGCTTGAAGGCGCCGACAAATCACCACAATCGCCGCGATTGGGGCCGCGCCAAGAAAGTCAGAGAAAAGTTACGCAATTTGACATGTGTTAATCCAAAGAGTGTCTTGAGCATGTATGCTTTGCCCATTAACACCTTTAAGTAGCACTCCTCATGAGCATTTTTGTAGTAGACGACCACCCCCTGATGCGCGAAGCCGTCGTCATGCTGATTCGCCGAATCAACAGTAAAGCGCAAATCGTTGAACTTGATCGCGTGGCAGCCGTGGCCCCGGCCGTTGAGGCACACGGCATGCCGGAACTCATTTGCCTGGACCTCAAACTCCCCGACACGCACGGTGTGTCTGGCGTGCGCGAACTCAAACAAAACTACCCCGCTGTTCCCCTGATCGTTCTGTCAGCTTCGCCGTCCGGTGATTTTGAAGACCTGTCAATCGAGGCCGGTGCCGATGCTTATGTGGCCAAATCAGCCGGTGCTGCCGAAATATCGAACGCCCTGAAGGTTTTCCTGCTGGACGACCCCGACGCCGAGCCGGGCACATCGCCCGAAAAACTCTCCAAGCGTCAAAAGCAGTTGCTGGTCATGCTCGACAAAGGTCTGAGCAACCGCGACATCGCTGAAGAACTCAAGATCAGCGAGCACACCGTCAAGGTTCACCTGTGGCGCCTGTTCCGCCGACTCAATGTGAAGAGCCGCTCGCAAGCCAGCCACCTGGCGCGCACGCAAGGCCTGCTTTAAACAGACCGGGGGCCAGTGCCAGGCTGGCCCGGCCCGTTCCCTGCTCAGGCAGCTCGGAACCAATTTAAAAAGACTCCCTTGAAATCTGCCGCCTTGATCGCCCTTGACTGGGGCACCTCCAACCTGCGTGCCTGCCTGCTGGGGGCTGATGGCCGGGCGCTTGAACACCGCAGTGCACCGGGCGGCGTGATGGCGGTTGTCAACGGCGCCTTTGAACAAGTGCTGCGCGACCTGTGCGGCGACTGGCTGGCCCACAACGACTGCGCCCTGATTGCCAGCGGCATGGTGGGCAGCCGCCAGGGCTGGAAAGAAGCCCCCTACCTCGATTGCCCGGCCGGCATCAGCACTGCAGCCCGGCAACTCACCACCGTGCCCGTGACCCTGGCGAATGGCGCCAGGCGCGTGCTGCACATTGCACCGGGCCTGCGCTTCCAGGAAAAAAACGGCGCTTTTGACGTGATGCGCGGTGAGGAAACCCAGATCTGGGGCGCGCACCTAGCGCCGGGCAGCCGCTGCATTTTGCCGGGCACGCACAGCAAATGGGCCTGGATGGGCAGCGAGGGCGAGGTTCTGCAGTTTCAGACCTGGATGACCGGCGAGCTCTTTGGCCTGCACACCAAACACGGGCTTCTGGGCCGCTTGATGCAGCAGGGTCAGGAGCGCATGGAGGACTTTCGCAACGGTGTGAAGCTGGGACTGGTCAGTGCTGGCAAGGCGAACCATGTCGTGTTTGCCGCTCGAACGGCCGGCCTGATGGGGCAGGTAGCGCCCGAGGGCCTGCCGGACTATCTCTCGGGCATCCTGATCGGATTGGAAGTCGCCAGCGCCACCGCTGAAGATGACAGCGCAAGCCGTAACCAAGCCATCACCCTCATCGGCGATGACGGCCTGTGCGAGCGTTATGGCGTGGCACTTGAATTGGCCGGGCTGGCCTGGCAACGCAGCCCGCCAGATGCCACCACGCACGGCCAGTGGCTGATTGCCAAAGCCGCCGGCCTCACTGCCTGAGCAACGCTGGCCCAGACTCGCATGAGCGGCCCTGGTGTGACACCCACACAGTTTTCGCTGCACTGCGGAGCGCTGTCGCTGGACTTGACGTCGGCCGGCGGGGCTTGCACAACCCTGCGCTGGCAAGCGCCGGGGGCTGATGCATTCGATGTCTTGCAGCCGCGCGCGGTACAAAGCGATGAGCGATTCGAGCAGCCTTCGTATGCGCTGGTGCCTTATTCCAATCGCCTGTTTGGCGGGCAACTGATCACCCCCGCCGGCCCGATCACACTGCCCGTCAACCACCTCTTGCACCCCATACCGATACACGGCGTGGCTTGGCGCACAGACTGGCAAACCCGCCAGACCGGTGAGGCCAGCGCCACACTGCAGTACCGGCACACGGCTGACGCGCACTGGCCCTTTGCGCATGAATGCACGCAGCAAATTTCAATGGGGCCGGACACCGCGCACTTTGCGCTGACGCTGCGCAACCTGTCAGACCAGCCCATGCCCGCGGGCCTGGGCTTTCATCCCTGGTTTGCCCTGGACGAAGACAGCACGGTGAGCTTTTCGGCAGCCAGCGTGTGGACGCAGGACGCACAAGGCCGGCCACTGGCAGCCGTGCCGGCCGTTAATGAAACGCGCTTTGACTTTGCCAGGCCCCGGCCGGCCATGGAGGTGGTGCAAGACCATTGCCATGCCAACTGGCAAGGGCCGGCCCGCTTGACGCACCCGCGGCGCCAATTGGCTGTAGAACTAACGGCCAGCGCCGATCTGGCGCACCTGATGGTTTACCGCCGGCCCGGGCAAGCCTGGCTGTGTCTGGAGCCGGTGTCGCACGCCACCGGCGCACTCAGCTTGCCAGCCCTGAACACGGCTGCATGCGGCACCAGGCTGCTGGCGCCGGGCGCATCTTGGACGGTATGGATGACGATTGCCGTGCGACAGCTAGGCTGATGCCGGCGGGCGCAGCCTGAGCACACACACGCAGGCCCAACCCACGGCCGCGCAAAACCAGCCGGTCCACATGGTGTGGCTGGGCGGATGCGCGCCGCGCAGTGACTGGTCCACGCCCATCAGCACGCCCATAGCGAGAATGATCCAGACCAAGTGGCGGCCCCAGCGCCGGGCTGCCGGCGTATCAGCCGTCATGGCCACCCAAGCCAGGCTCAAGAAGCCGAAAGCACCGGACGCATGCCCGCCCGGAAAACAATGGCCGGGTCCGCCGTCGGCCAGGCCCCAGGACCAGTGCGACAGCGGCTGCGCCATGCCGCCAAAGGCCTGCCAGTCCCAGGGGCAACTGGTGGCACTGAAACGTTTGAGGCTGCTGATGACCACCAGGCTCAGGGTCATGCCGATGATGGCCGTCCAGCGTTCGCTGCGACTGAGGTTGCGCGCCAGGCCGCGTGGCCACAGCACCATCACCGACACCAGCAGATAGAACACCACCAGCACGTTCTTGAGCTGCACATGCAATACCGTTGACAGCAGCGGATGGTCTCGCAGAGGAAAGCCCTGCGGTGTGCCAATCAGGGCCATGACGGTATGGTCCATCCGTGACCAGTCCCACACCATCGTCAGGCCCAGCAGGCACCAGAACAAGGATTGACGCAGCGGTGCATGCCAGGCAAATGGAGTTGCAATGGGGAAAGCAACGGTAGCGTTCATGACAATCATTGTAGAGAGCGCGTACCAGTTGACGCTGAGCTTGTTAGGATCCACCCTTTAGTCAGAAGCATCGAAATGAACGTCATGGGTTTGAAATGGTTGAAGGCCAAGGTCTTGGCGGGCGGCAACCACCCTTGGGCCGTGAGCGCTTTGCTGGCGCTCTGGCTCAGCACGATCGGCAACGCGCCCTTCTGGTGGGCCTTGTCACAGCTGCCTGAAATGAGCGGCCTGCGTGCCTGGCTGGGCGTGGCCGGTTTATGGCTGGCGCTGACCCTCTTCATGTGGGCCTTTGTCAACGCGGTGGTCTGGCCCTGGTGGCGCAGACCGCTGGGCTTGGTGTTGCTGACGGTGACAACCGTAACGAGTTATTTCATGGCTTTGTATGGCGTGGTCATCGACCCGACCATGATTGCCAACGCGCTCAACACCAATGTGACCGAAGCGCGTGACCTGGCTTCTTTCACCCTGGCGGGGCTGTTGCTGGTGGGCGTGGGCCTGCCCGGTCTGTGGTGGTGGCACGCGCAGCCGCGCAGCACCGTGGGCTGGCAGCGCTGGACGCATCAGCTGGGCGCGGTGCTGCTGGGTGCGGCGCTGGCTGCTGCTGTGCTGGTGCTGGTGTTTCAGGACCTGGCTTCCATCATGCGCAACCACAAGTCGCTGCGCTACATGCTCAACCCTTTCAACACGGTGTACGCCATCGGCCGCCTGGCCTATGCTGAACAGGCGCAGCGCCAGCTGCCGCTGCAAAGCATTGGCGATGACGCCAAGGCCCGAGTGCTCAGCCCGAAAGAAGTCGCACCGGTGCTGGTGCTGGTGGTGGGCGAAACAGCGCGGGCGGCCAACTTCAGCATTGGCGGCTATGCGCGCCAGACCACACCACAACTGCAGGCCTTGCAGACGCAAGGCAGCCTGTATTACTTCAGCCAGGTTCAGTCATGCGGTACCAACACGCAGGTCTCGGTGCCTTGCATGTTTTCGCACCTGGACCGCAAGGCTTACACCGACAGCAATGCGCGCTACGAGTCCCTGCTTGATGTGCTGCAAAAAGCCGGCTGGGCCGTGCTGTGGCTGGACAACCAGTCGGGCTGCAAGGGCGTGTGTGAGCGCGTGCCCAACGTCACCACCACAGAGATCAAAAACCCCAAGTGGTGCAGTAACAGCGAATGCTTGGACGAGATCATGCTCGAAGGTTTGAACGAGCGCCTGGCCGCACTTCCGGCTGAGCGACGCGCCGTCGGCACCGTGGTGGTGATGCACCAGATGGGCAGCCACGGCCCGGCTTACTTCCGGCGCTCACCGGCAGACAAAAAACAATTCACGCCCGAGTGCACCAACAACGCCCTGCCTGCCTGCGATGCGCAAGCGCTGCTCAATGCCTACGACAACAGCATTGCCTACACCGACCATTTCCTCGGCCGTGTGGTGCAGTGGCTGCAAACCCAGCAGCGTCCGGCGGCCATGCTGTATGCCTCAGACCATGGCGAGTCGATGGGCGAGAAAGGAATTTATCTTCATGGCATGCCCTTCAACATAGCGCCCAAAGAGCAAACCCATGTACCCATGGCTCTGTGGGTTTCACCGGCCATGCGTCAGCACTGGGGCGTGGACGATGCATGCCTGCTCAGCCAGCGGGCCAAGCCCTGGTCGCATGACAACTGGTTTCACACGGTGCTGGGCAGTGCCGATGTGCAGACCGCGTTGTACCAGCCGGCCATGGACATCACACGCGCCTGCCGGCGCTGAGCAGGCGCGGCTTGTCCGCTTCCTGACTGACTGAAAGCCCGCTTCATGCGGGCTTTTTTTGTGAACATTTGCTAACCAATTAGCTTGCGCCATCGTTGACGCGGATGCCGCGTGTCCGGATCATTCAATAAAAAGCAGCAATTTTTTCAAGCCCGAGTCGATCGGCAATGTAGGCCCGACTCACAACTGGAAAGGTTTTTATGAAAACGTTTGACATGTCTCGTTTTGTTGCACGCCATCTTGATCGTCCGGCCCGCCTTGGTTCGCGCCAGCAAGGCGTCACGATGATCGAGTACGCCCTGATCGCTGCACTGATTGCGGTGGTGCTGGTGGTCATTCTGACCGCTCTGGGGGTTGAGTTGGGCACCACCTTCACCACCATCAAGAACGCGCTGAGCACCGCCAACACGGGCGGCTGATCGCAGCCCGCAGCACGGTCCATCGCACCAAACAGGGCAGCTGAGATTGAAACCTTCTGTCCTGATCTCGGTGGCCCTGCTGATGGGCGCTCTGGCGGTTTTTCTGGTGGCGCGCTGGGTCGGGGTGGATGGTGGCGCGCCGACCGGCCCGCGTGTGGTGGTGATGGCTGGCGCTATAGAGGGTGGCATGCCACTGATGGCCAACCATGTGCGTACGTTGGCTTGGCCCGACCGGATCGCGCCGCCCGGCGCTTTTGATGCCGCCGACAAAGTGGTAGGTCGGGTGGTGCGTCAGGCCATGGTGCCGGGTGAGCCGGTGCTGGAGTCCCGCCTGTCACCGGTGGATGTCAAGGGTGGCTTGTCAGCCACGCTGACGCCTGGCAAGCGGGCCATCACGGTACGGGTCAATGACGTGATTGGCGTGGCCGGTTTTGCCTTGCCCGGCAGCTGGGTTGACGTGCTGGTGAGCGCGCGCGATGCCCGCAACGAACCCTTTTCAAAAATCGTCCTCGAACGTGTCAAGGTGCTGGCGGTGGCGCAAGAAACCGCCGGCGACCCAGCCAAGCCCAAAGTGGTCAGTGCGGTGACGCTGGAGCTGACGCCCGCAGAGTCTGAACGACTGGACCTGGCACGCAGCGTGGGCAGCCTGTCGCTGGCCCTGCGCAATGAACTGGACCGCAACCTGCCGGCTTCAATGGGCACACGGCTGGAGGATCTGATGCATGCATCAGGCGCCCCTTCAGCCCGCGCCACCGGCCTTGCAGAAAAAAATATCTCCCGCAGTACAGCGGCCGGTGCGGGTCAGTCCGTCGCCGGCGTGGAGGAACTGCGCGGCACGCAGCGCAGCGCAGGCGGAGCACCTTGATGGCCCAACTGAACACACGGGCACGGGTCCTCACCCTGACACTCACCCTGAGCTTGGGCATGATCCTCTGGCCGGCCGGTTGGGTGCAAGCTGCCAGCCCCAAAGCGGCAACGCGTGCGGCGCCTGCGCCCCTTGCCCCGGCCGCATCTGCCTGGCCGAAGTCGGTGAATGCGGTGGTGGGGCATGTGGTGGTCTTGCGCTTGCCGCAACCGGTCAGCCGCGTGGTGGTGGGTGACCCGCAGGTGGCCGACTACCGCCTGATTTCGCGCAACGAGCTGTATGTGCTGGGCAATTCTGTGGGCACCACCAACCTGGTGCTGTGGCAGACCGGCGGACAAACTGTTTCGCTCACCGTGAAGGTGGGCGCTGACCTGACGCCCTTGGCAGACTCACTGAAGCTGGCACTCCCGCAAGAAACCGACATCACGCTGATGATGGCATCGGGTTCGGTGGTCATCAGTGGCACAGTCACCCACATCGAAGCAGTCGATTCGGCCATGAGCCTGGCGCAGGCTTATGCCCGCCAGCTCAATCGTTATCTGGGCGGCGCTACGAGCTCGCCGGTGGCCGCCGCCGGTGCGGCGCCCGCGGCAACGGCCGCCGCTGCGTCAGCCACCCCCGCGGCCGGCAGCGGCCAGGGCACGCAAGTCATCAACCTGCTGCAAGTGCGCGACGACCAGCGCTTGACGCCCCTGAGCACCTCGCTGCGTCAGGCCTTGCCGCTGGAGCAGGCGATTGAACTCAAGCTGGCTTCGGGCTCAGTGGTGCTGGGCGGCTCGGTCTCCAACACGCTGGCCGCCGATGCGGTGCTGGGGCTGACAGAGGCTTACCTGCGGCGCTCCGGCGGTGTGACGACCGGTCCTTCACGCATTGTCAATTTGCTGCGCGTGCGTGATGCGCAGCAGGTGGTGCTGGACGTGCGGATTGCCGAGGTGTCCAAGTCCCTGCTCGACAAGCTGGGCTTGAAAGTACAGGCTGCCGGTGGCGGCGATGTGCGCTGGAATGTACTGTCGAGCTTTCTGGGTGGCGGCAATGCCAGCGCGGGCCTGCTGTTTCGCAACGGCAACACCATCAACCTGGACGCCGAAAAAAGAGACGGCCTGGTCCGCATACTGGCCGAGCCGACCATCGTGGCCATGAGTGGCCAGGAAGGCAGCTTTCTGGTGGGCGGCAAGGTCTTCATTCCGATCACGCAATCCTCCGGCGCGGCCGGCAGCGCGGTCACACTGCAAGAGCGCGAGTTTGGTGTGGGTCTGAAGTTTGTCCCCACCGTGCTGGACGGTGGCCGTATTAGCCTGAAAGTCGCACCCGAGGTGTCGGAGATCTCGCGCGAATCCGTCAGCGCCGGCACCGGGGATGGCAGCACGCTGTTACCGGCTTTCACCACACGCCGCGTCTCGACCACTGTGCAGTTGCAAGATGGCCAGAGCCTGGTCATAGGCGGGCTACTGCGCAACAACAGCAGCGCCAGTAGCAACGCCTTTCCGTTTCTGGGCGAGCTGCCCATCATTGGCGCGCTGTTTCGCAGCAGCCAGTATGCGGCCGACCTGACCGAACTGGTGGTGGTGGTGCGTGCCAGCCTGGTGCAGGCCACTGACGCGGCGCCAGCCTTGCCCACCGAGACGGTGACAACACCGAGCCGACCCGAGTTTTTCATGGAGCGGCGGCTGCAAGGGCGTCCGCCCGCCACCGATGCGGGGACACAGCGTGCGCCTTGACCCATCACACACCCGCACTGCCCGGGGCCTGATTTTCGCGCTGGCCCTTGCGGCACTGAGCGTACTGTTGCCAGCGTGTTCGTCTGTCATGCTGGAGCCCGGCGACCACGGCCAGGCCTTGCACAAAGCACTGCAGGCGCAACGTCTTGCGCCTGCCGTTGCGCCCTCTTCCCGTGCGCCCCCCGCCTCACCCACCCCGCCGGCGGCGGTGGAGTTGAAAGGAGCCATGGACAACTATCTGCAGGGTCGCATGCCCGCTGCCGGCGGCGGCCTGACACCGGCACTGGGCGAGTCCATGCGATGAAGCGCAGCCGCGGGGTATTTGCCGTATCGACCGCGCTGGCCCTGTTGGTGCTGCTGGGTTTTGTTGGTCTGGCCATCGACGGCAGCCGATTGCAACTGGTGAAAGCGGAGCTGCAAAATGCCGCTGATGCCTGCGCGCTGGCTGCCGCGCTGGAACTCAATGGGCTCGGCGACGCACCGGCCCGTGCCAGCCTGGTCGGTCAGTTTGTCGGCGGTGAACGCAACCGGCGCGACTTTCAGTCCTTGCGGGTCAACACCAGCCCGGTGAACCTGACTTTCAGCCCCACCCTGGGCGGCAGTTACCAAAGTGCAGTCGGTGGTGCGCCGGCGGCTTCGCGCTATGCCCGCTGCGCCGTCAGTCAGTCCAGCCTGCGGCACTTGTTCATGGGGCTGCTGGGGCTGGGCTCTTCAGACTTGTCGGCCAGCGCCACGGCCACCGTCATGCCTTCGCAAAGTGTTTGTGCCATTCCCATGGCCATGTGCCAGGGTGTGGGCGCAGACACTAACCTGTTTGGTCACCAAGTGGGCGACAAGGTCACGCTGGGTGCGACGCAGGTCAGCGGGTTCTTCATGTGGGCCAATGTGCTGGGCACTGAAACCGGCGGCGCACTCGAGCCTTATGCGCAAGCGTTTCTGGGCTCGGGCTTTTGCGGGGTACAGACGGCCGCTAACCGGTGCATCGGCATACAGACCGGCGTGGTCACCTCGCTGGACGACGGCTGGAACTCACGCTTTGGCCTGTACAAGCAAGGCGGTAGCGGGCTGGACCCGGCCACCGCCATTCCAGACCTCACGGGTTACGGCTACCGCCCGCCGCCAGTGGGTGGCGCCTACAGCGACTACGTACAAAACCGGGTGCCCACGCGCCAGGCCTACCTGGGACAAATATCCAGCTACACCTCGCCGGCGCAGGTGCACACGCACTACGGTTCTTCATCTCGCCGACTGGTGTCGATGCCGGTGGTCTCTTGCGCGAGTTCAGCCTGCGGCACCGGGGCTAAACCTATTTTGGGCTGGGCTTGTGCGCTGATGCTCAGCCCGAAGTCGCCCTCGCAAAATGCCGAGGTGGAGTTTCGTGGCCGCGCCGATGACCCCGAATCAGGCTGCCGGTCTGCGGGTATTGCGGGCGGCACCAACGCGATCGGCCCGCTGGTGCCGGTGCTGGTGCAATGATGTCCGGCCATCGATTGCAGGGCGGCGTGCCAAGCGGCGCAAGTGGCGCCGTGCTGGTCGAGCTGGCGCTGCTGCTGCCGCTCTTGCTGATGCTGACACTGGCCACGGTGGAGTTTGCCCAGGCCCTGGCCGACTACAAAGTCATCATCAACCAGGTTCGCAGCGCCACCCGCTACCTGTCCACGCAAGCGGCCGGCACCAGCCATACCGAGGCCGAATGCCTGCTGACCCATGGCGTGATCAGCAGCAGCAAACCTTGCCCCGGCAACGTGCTGCTGGCCGGTTTTGGCCGCAGCGGCTTCAGCGTGGCCGTGACCGATGCGATCAATGCGCCGGCCACCCACCGGTCGCAACGCAGCAGCGCAGACCTCACCGTAACCTCGGCCACCACCGTCAACCTGGTGAGCGTGACCGCCAGCGGCTTTCAGCACCAGCTGTACTTTTCGGCGTTTTATCCGGGCGTGACCGGCGGGGCCCCCACGCTGGACTTCGGCCCGATCAGCATGACCATGAGGCAAACCCTCTGATGGCCACACGTTCATTTCAAACCGGCGCGGCCATGATCGAGTTCGCCTTGTCGGTGTCGGTATTTTTTATAGCGCTGATCGCGGTGGTGGAGTTCTCGCGCTTCATGCTGCTGTGGAACACCGCCGCTGAAGCCGCCTCCATGGCCAGCCGCCTGGCCAGTTTGTGCGACACAGGCGCCGTTCAGCAAGAGCGCATACGCGAGAAGGTGCGCTACTTCATCGAGGCGTCGGGCCAGATCAAGGTGGGCAGCCGCAGCGACTGGCTGGTTTTCAGCTACTGGCCGGCCAATTGCACCCAGGCCGACTGCACGCTGGTGCAAACCCAGCTGAGTGGCCTGCAGGCCAGCCTGATGATTCCGGCCACAGCGCTCAACTTGCCGCTACCGGCTTACCGCAGCCCGCGGCTGCGTGAGGCCATGAACAACGTGATTGCCGGCGAAGCCAACAGCAGCTGCAACTGACGCCCATGCACATCGTCCTGTATGCCAACGAGCCCTGGCACTTGCCCGATGCCGCCGTGGACCCGCTGCTCCACCACACGACCAGTCTGCAAGGCACGCTGGCCGACTTGCCGCGGCGGGTGGTGGCCAGCGGACCGGACCTGGTGCTGGTTCGCGGCTTTGAAGCAGACCAGGCCCAGATCGACGCGCTGGAGACGCTTTGCACCGCCTTGCCTGGCGTGGCAGTTGCACTGGTCTGCAGCACGCCAGAGCCGGACCTGCTGATGCGGGCCATGCAAGCCGGTATACGCGAAGTCGTTGCCTCGGACGACCCGGCCGTCATCGCTGCCGTGATTTCGCGCGTGCACAGCCGACTGCAAAGCCAGCGAACGACTGAGGTGACCCCCGGTCGCTGCATTGGTTTCATGCCGGCCAAAGGCGGTGACGGCAGCACCTGCGCGCTGGCCAACCTGGCCACTGAGATGGCCAAAAACCAAAGACTTCGGCTGCTGCTGATCGATTTGTCCCTGCCCTTTGGCGACCTGGAAATGTTTTTGACCAATGAGCCAGGCGCCCATGACCTGGCGGGATTTTCAGACGAGATCGATAGACTGGATGGCCCGTTGCTGGAGCAGATGACGCACCACCTGGCGCCCAATCTGCACATGATTCACGGGCCGCAATCGCTGGACCATTTGCTGCACGTCACACCCGCCTATGTCGAGCGACTGATCGGCATCACCCGCAACCACTACAACTACGTGCTGATCGACCTGGGGCTGGACGCCATCAGCCTGAGCGCGCTGGCCACGCTGGACCAGCTGGTTCTGGTCTGCACCATGAGCCTGCCCTCGGTGCGGCGCACCAGCCAGATCATCCATCTGTGGGCCAGCATGGGCTACCCGGCTTCCAAGCTGACGCTGGTGGCCAACAGCATCGGTCGCCATGACCCGGTGCAAATCAGTGATTTTGAAAAGACTGTGGGCATGCGCGTGAACCGTGTGTTGCCGCAAGAGATCGACGGCGTGCAGGCTTCCCTGCTCAAAGGGCTGGCTTGCATCACGCTCAAACCCCGCTCGGAATATGCCAGGGCCATCGCCGCCTGGGCAGCCGAAATAACAGGTCAATCCACTTCCGGAAAATCCATATGGCAACGCTTAGGGATCAAATAGCCGCCTGGAGCCAGGGTGAGGCCTTCAAGCCCAAGCCCAGCACCATGCCAACACCGGCGGCCGACACGCCTGACGCAGCGGCTGCGCCACTCGACCCCGCGCCCCCTGCGCCTGCCATTGCACCCAAGGCCCCGACTGTGCCGCCGCGCACGCCGGCGCGGGAACTCTCGCAAGGCTATTTCACAACCAAGGTGCAACTGCACAAGGCCTTGCTGTCGCGCATGGACCTGGCCGCTGCGCAAAGACTGCCCGACGAGCAGGTGCGCGCGCAGATGCGCAGCATGATTGACCAGCTGATTGAAGAAGAAAAGCTGCCGGTCAATGAGCAAGAACACAGCCAACTGGTGATTGATTTGCAAAACGAGGTGCTCGGCCTCGGACCGCTGGAGCCCTTGATGGCCGACCCTGGCATCAGCGAAATTCTGGTCAACGGCTTTGACCATGTGTATGTCGAGCGCAAGGGCCGGCTGGAGCTGGCGCCCACGCGCTTCAACGACAACGACCACCTGATGAAGGTGATAGACAAGATTGTGTCGCGGGTTGGCCGGCGTATTGATGAGTCCAGCCCGATGGCCGATGCGCGCCTGCCCGACGGTTCACGCGTGAACGCGGTGGTGCCGCCCGTAGCGATTGACGGGCCGGCGCTGACCATCCGGCGCTTTTCAGTGGTGCCGCTGCGCATGGCCGACCTGATCGACAAGTACACCCTGACCGCCGACATGGCCGAACTGCTGGAAGGCTTTGTCAAAGCCAAGGTCAACATCCTGATCTCTGGCGGCACCGGTTCAGGCAAGACCACGCTGCTGAACATTTTGTCGGGCTACATCCCCGAGGGCGAACGCATCGTCACCATCGAGGACACCGCCGAGCTGCAATTGCAGCAACGCCATGTGGTGCGACTGGAAACGCGCACCGCCAACCTGGAAGGCAGTGGCGAGGTCAGCATGCGCGCGCTGGTGCGAAACAGCCTGCGCATGCGGCCAGACCGCATCGTATTGGGTGAGGTGCGCGGCAGCGAGGTGATCGACATGCTGCAAGCCATGAACACCGGCCACGACGGCTCGCTCACCACCGTGCATGCCAACTCGGCGCGCGACGCGCTCTCACGGTTGGAAAACCTGGTCGGCCTGGGCGGCGTCAACCTGCCGGTGCGCGCGTTACGCCAGCAGATCAGCTCGGGCATTCAGGTGATTGTGCAGATCAGCCGGCTCAACGACGGCAGCCGCAAGGTCACCAGCATCCAGGAGGTCACCGGCATGGAAGGCGACATCATCACCACGCAGGAAATCTTCCTTTTTGAACGGCTGGGCATGAACCCGGACGGCTCTGTGCAAGGGCGCTTCAGGGCCACCGGCGTGCGGCCCAAATTGTCGGAGCGACTGGCGGCCTACGGGATCATGCTGCCAGAAAACCTGTTCGACCCGAATTTCGGTGCGGATGAGCGGCCTCGGGAGGAACCACGGTGAGTCAAAACCTGCTTTACGCCCTGCTGGTGTTGGTTTTTTTGTTGGTGGCTGGTGGTGCCGTGGCATTGGGCTTGCTCTGGAGCCGCCGCCTGAGCGGCCGCTCGCGCGCGATGTCGGGCCGGCTGGATGTGATTGCCCAGACGCAGCGCACCGCCAGCCAGGACCCCTTGCGCAAATCCGGCCAGCAGGACCTGGCCAACTGGCTGCAATGGGTGCTGACCCATGTGCCCGGCCTGCGCGCACTCGACGTGCTGATCATGCGGGCGGGCCGTCACCACACAGTGGCGAATGTTCTGGCCCTGAGCGCCGGGCTGGGCCTGCTGGCCTGGCTGCTGCTGTGGCTGGCCGGCCTGCAATGGGCGCTGGCACTGGGTGCCGGTTTGTTCACTGCGGCCATGCCCACCGTCTACCTGAAGCATCTGGAGAAAAGTCGCCGCCTGTTGTTTGAGAACCAGTTGCCTGAAGCGCTGGACTTTGTCACCCGCGCCCTGCGCGCCGGACACGGCCTGACGGTGGCGCTGGGCATGGTGGGCAATGAATTGCCGGCACCCGTAGGCACCGAATTCAAGACCACCTTTGACCACATCAACCTGGGCATGAGCTTTGACGAGGCGATGGGCGACCTGGCCGAGCGCATACAAAGCAGCGACCTGAACTTTCTGGTCATCGCATTGAACATACAGCGCAAGACCGGCGGCAACCTGGCCGAGCTGTTGAGCACCCTGTCCGGGACCGTGCGCGAGCGCATCAAGCTCAAAGGCAAGATCCGGGTGCTGGCGTCAGAGGGCAAGCTGTCGGGTGTGATGATTGGCGCACTGCCCTTTGTGCTGGGGCTGATCCTGTCCTTCGTCAACCCGGTTTACATGGCCACGCTCTGGACCACCCCGGCCGGCCAGAAACTGGTGCTGGCCGGCTTGGTGATGATGATGCTGGGCGCCCTGTGGATGTGGAAGATCGTGCAGATCAAAGTCTGAGGCCGCGCCGTGTCCAACCTCCTTTACCGCTTGAGCCTCCTGCTGGCCTTTGGCGCCTGCACGCTGCTCGTCATTGGGATTGGCAAACTGGTGGCGCAATCCCGCATGCGCCAGCGGCTGCGCCAGTCGGTGACACGCCAGCGCGCATTGCGCGCGCCAAAGCTAACGCCCGTTGCCGGAGGAGCCCGCTGGCATGCGGTCCTGACCTCGCTTTCGCGGCTGTCGGTGCCCGCGGGCGCCTGGCAGGAATCAGAGCGGCGGCTGAAGTTCATCCGGGCCGGTTTTCGCGAGGCCTCGGCAGCGCAGGCCTATTACGCCTTCAAGACCTCCTTCGCCTTGGTCTTGCCGCTGCTGCTGGCGCTGGTGCTGATGATCTGGTGGCCTGCCACGCCTTACACGCGGCTGGCGATGTATGTGGTGTCGCTGGCGGTGGCCGGCTATTACCTGCCCGATGTGTACCTGCGGTTTCGCACGCAGCGCCGCGCAGAGGAGATGCGCGACACCCTGCCCGACCTGATTGACCTGCTGGTGATCTGCACCGAGTCGGGCTTGGGTATGGACGCCGCCATCAACCGCGTGTCGCAGGAAATCGCGCGCAGCAGCAAGATTCTGGCTGAAGAGTTTTACCTGGCGGCGCTGGAAATCAGGGCCGGTGCGGGCCGCTCCACCGCCCTCAAAAACCTGGCCTTGCGGGTGGACCTGGAGGACCTGCATTCGCTGGTTTCCATGCTGGTGCAGGCCGACCGCTTTGGCACCAGCCTGGCTGACTCGCTGCGCATCCAGTCCGAGGTGATGCGCACCAAGCGCATGCAGCGGGCCGAGGAAATCGCCGCCAAGGTACCGGTGAAAATGCTGATCCCGCTGATCTTCTTTATTTTTCCATCGCTGCTGATGGTGCTGATCGGGCCGGCCGTGCTGCAGATTTCAGCGATCTTTGCCAAGTGAGCGGGTCTGGTGGGGGCACTGCATTTCAACAGGATAATCGGTGCTTTGTATCCAACATTCCCGGAAGTGATTTATGAGCTCTTTGACCCTGCAACAAGCCAACGCCATCATTGCCGGCGCATTCGTTCAGTCCGCCAAGTCCGGCTTCAAGCCCATGGGGGTGGTCGTGATCGACGATGCCGGCAACCTGAAGTCGGCCCAGCTTGAAGACGGTGCCAGCATGTTCCGCCTGGACGTGGCCACCGGCAAAGCCTGGGGCTCGGTGGGCATGGGTGCATCGAGTCGCGTGCTGGCCCAGCGCGCCAAAGACAACCCGAACTTCTTCACCGCCCTGGCCGCCACCTCGCACGGCAAGTTTTTACCTCAGCCGGGCGCCGTGCTGATTCTGGACGCCAGCGGCAAAGTGATCGGCGCAGTGGGTGCCAGTGGCGGCACGGGTGACGAAGACGAAGAAATCTGCATGGCCGGCGTTGTGGCTGCCGGCCTGCAAGTGGGCTGAAGCCGGCTCGATGCCGGGCTCAGTCCACCTTGATCTGGTTGTCTTTCACGATGCGGCTCCACAGCTCTATCTCGTTGCGGATCTTGCGTCCATAGTCATCGGCGCTTCCGCCGACGATGTCAAAGCCCATCTCTGACAACTTCGCCTGCAGGGCGGGTTGTCGAAGCGCGCGCACCAATGTGTCATTGAGCCGGGCCACCACGGCCGGCGGCATGCCGGCCGGACCAATCACACCGTAAAACGGTGCTGCGTCGGGCATGGCAATCCCCAACTCCTGCAAGGTGGGTACATCCGGCAGCATCGGCGAGCGTTTGTTGCGTACCACCGCCAGCCCATTCACCTTGCCAGCCTTGACCTGCACGCCGGTCGGCACGATCGCGTCCACCAGAACCGGAACTTGCCCGCCGATAACGTCACGCAAGGCAGGGGCTACGCCTGAGTAACCAATGTGCTGACGAGCCAGACGCTGCTGCGCCCCGACCATCTCAAACCACAAATGGCCATAGCTGCCTGAACCCCCACTGGTGTATGAAACTGGCGAAGGCTGTTTGCGCGCCCACTCGAGCAGCTCCGCGAAATTCTTGACCGGCACAGAAGGATGCGAGACCACCAGCAGCGGTTGCGTGACCACCTCGGAAATAGGCGCCAGATCTTTCACCGGGTCATAAGGTAGCTTTTTGCCCAACGCAGTATTAAAGGCAATCGGCACACCGACGCCCGCCAGCGTGTAGCCATCGGGTCTGGACTTGGCCACTGCGTCAATGCCAATGACCTGACCCGCCCCGGGTCGGTTTTCAACCACCACCTGCTGGCCCAGCAATTCGCTCCAATACGGAGCGATGGTGCGAAAAGCCGTGTCAACGCCGCCACCTGCCGCCACCGGGACGATCAATTTGACCGGCTTGTCCGGAAAAGCGTCCTGGGCCTGCACGGCACCCAGACTGGCGGCAAGCGCCAGCAGGGCCAGAGAACGACGGGTTATTTTCAAGCGTGATTTCATGAGGAAAGTCCTTTCTGATGACTTGTATACTAGCATGGCAATGAATCAACACAAACCCACCGACCTGTCACTGGGCGTTACCGTCATGCCCGAATGGTTCCAGTGCGAGGGCATTGATGCCGTGCTGGACCGGCTGCAAGCCCTGGGCGCCAACGCGTTGGTGACCAGCCCCTACCTGCTCGAAATCGTTGCAGACGGTCAGGGCGCCCGCGAGCCACCGCCCGACGGCGACGCTGGCATTGTGCGGCCGCTGGACCGCGCCCTTTGGGGCCGCCGCGAGACCTGGGTGCGCACCGCCCCATCCTTGGTGCACGATCTCTCCCGCTATAAGGGATTGCGCTATCAGCCAAGCCTGCCCGGCGCGCTGACGCTGGCGCAGCCCGACTTGATGGACCGCGTGATCAACGCCGCCAGAGGCCGTGGCATGTCTGTTTTCCTGCAGGTGATGGCCGCCAGCCCGCCGGGCTACAGGGTGCAGTTTTCAGGCGCTCAGACCGAAGACCAATGCCTGGGCCCGGATGGCCAGTTGCATGGGCAGCGGGTAGACCGCAACGCCAGTCTGGCCAGCCCGCATGTGCAGGCCTATGGCGCAGCGCTGCTGGCCGAGCTGGCGCAGCGCTACCCGGGTGTCAACGGCTTGCGCATCGACTGGCCAGAATACCCGCCTTATGACCTGCGCAGCGTGTTGTTTGACTTCAGCGTGCATGCGCGAGCTGCGCTGCGGGCGCAAGGCGTCGAGCCGTTGGCCTATAGCGAACTGGTGATGCAGTACTTGCGCCTCTGGCGCCGGGTAGCACAAAACGCTGCGCCGCAAGGCGTGCAGGCGGTGCGCGAACAACTGCGCGAGGCCGGCTGGGATGACTTTTTCGGTGAGCGTGGCGATGGCCAAGCCCTTTGGGCGAGCAAACGCGCCAGCGTCGGCGCGATGCTGCGAACTTACCGCGCCGCGCTAGACCAGTTGCCGGGGCCGCGCCGCAGTTTGCAACCACAGGTCTTTCCACACCCGTGGAGCAACTGGTCAGGCTTTGCCTGGGATGCGCTGGGCGAGACGGCCGACGCGGTGGGCGTGAAGCTCTACACCATGCATTGGCCCATGATGGCGCGTTACTGGGCTCGCGATTTGATAGGACCCACGCCCGGCCCCGAACTGGACGCCGTGACAGGCGCGATGGCCGACTTTCTCGGTCTTTGCGATACAACGCCGCCCAATGGTGCGGCCATGCATTACCCCGGGCCTGAGACTGCGCATCCTGTAGGCGCAAAGCGTCAGCAAGAAAAACTGGCACAGGCCCAAACGCAGGCCGGCGAGGTGCCAGTGGTGGCCTTTACGCACAGTTACGGACCACTTGAAGATGTCGTGGCGCGTATCGACTTGGCACTGCAATCAAGCCTGCAGCCCGGTGGCAGCGGCCAGGTCTGGATCAACCGTTACGGTTATTTGTCTGACGCCAAACTGGCTGCATTGGCCCCGCTTGTTCAGCAGGCGCGAGCAGCAGCCCACCGGACGGTCACTTGAAGACAAACCAGGTGCTGGTTGGCAATACGCCCATGATGGGCTCTTTGCTGGCAGAGCGTGTTTATGCGCAACTGCGCAAAGAAATATTGCTGGCGCGCCTGCGACCCGGCGAACCTGTTTCTGAAAATCAGCTGGCGCAACGACTGGGCGTGAGCCGGACACCTGTGCGCGAGGCTGTTCAACGTCTGGTGCGTGAGGGTCTTGTGAATGTGTGGCCTCAGCGCGGCAGCCTGGTGTCTTTGATGAGCTTGCAACGCATCAGAGAAGCCTTGTTTGTGCGTGAGGCCGTCGAGTGCCAGGTGGTTCGTCAATTGCTTGCCCCGGGTGGTGCGCCAGCCGGGTGGGAGCCGCTAGAGGCCAGCTTGGCGCAACAGACGCAGGCGCTGAAAGACAAGGACCTTGAAGCCACCCTGCGGGCCGACGAAGACTTTCACCGCGGCTTGCTGCAACTGTGTGGCTTGGGGGGCGTGTGGCCGGTGGTAGCGCAGGCCCGCGATCTGCACCAGCGGGTTCGGGCCATCGCAGTGCCAGAATTACAGTCCGGACTCAAGGCCGTCAGTGACCATCAGGCCATTCTGGACGCGCTGCAAGCCGGCGATGTCGAGCGCGCGGTGCGCTGCGTCAGCGAGCATGTAAGGCACAACGAAGTTCTCGCCAAGGACATCGCTGCGCTTCACCCTGATTACTTTGTTGGAGACCTTGATGCTGACCAGCGCCTTTGAAATTCTCGACGCGCGTTTTGCCCGCTACACGCAGGGCAATGTGCATATGGAAACCCTCTACACCGGCTGTCGCTGGTCTGAAGGGCCGGTTTATGTGCCGGCGGGTCGCTACCTGCTGTGGTCTGACATTCCCAACGACCGGGTGATGCGCTGGGACGAGAGCGATGGCTCGGTTTCAGTGTTTGAGCAACCCGCCTGGAACGCCAACGGCCACACGCTGGACCGTCAGGGTCGCGTGCTGGCTTGCGAGCACAGGGGCCGCTGCGTCTCGCGCCGCGAACATGACGGCAGCCGCAGCGTGCTGGCCGCCAGCTTCAACGGGCAGCGCCTGAACTCGCCCAACGACCTGGTGGTCAAGTCCGACGACAGCATCTGGTTCACCGACCCGACCTATGGCATCGACTCTGACTACGAGGGCGATGCCGCCGTGTCAGAGATAGGCGCATCGAACGTCTACCGCATTGACGCGCACAGTGGCGCGGTGACGGCTGTGGTGCAGGACATGGTGCGCCCCAATGGACTGGCGTTTTCGCCCGACGAGCACTGGCTGTATGTGGTCGACACCGGCTGCACGCATGTGCCAGACGGCCCGCGCCTGCTGCGCCGCTACGCGGTGTCAGCCGATGGCGTGGCGTTGAGCGGCGGCACGGACTTTGCCACCTGCAGCACCGGTCTGTTTGACGGGCTGCGGGCCGATGTGCATGGCAACTTATGGGTGGGCGCGGGTGACGGCGTGCATTGCCTGGCGCCTGATGGCACGCTGATCGGCAAAGTGCGCGTGCCCGAAGTGGTGGCCAATGTGTGCTTTGGCGGGCCCAAGCGCAACCGCCTGTTCATTTGCGGCACAACCTCGCTCTATTCGATTTACCTCAACACGGCAGGTCTGCCGCGCTGAACCCGCAGAGGGTATGCCGGTCAGTTAGGCAGCCCGCGGATCAACTGGCTGGACGCGATCATCTCGTCCACCTGGCGCATGACCAATGCGCCAGCGGCGGAGTAAGGGTCAAATTCAGGGTGCTTCATCTGGACCATCGGGTCCAGGTTGGACAACTCCACATGCGCCATGGACCAGGCGCCAAAACGCCGGGCGCTGATTTCTTCAAAGACGAGCAGCTCGACATCCTTGTGGCGCTGATCGGCCAGGATGCGCGCGTAAAGCCGGTTGACCTTGCTGCGCTCGCCTTCAAGCACCTGCAAAAAAAGCCCCTCGCCCTGACACAACACACCCGTGATGTCGTTCGCCTTGTTGTGCGCCTGGGCACTCTGGAGGATGGAGCCCGTGACGGTGGTCGTTTGGGGACCCACGGCGCTACTGACATAAAGCAGACGAACTTGCATGGCGAACCCTGTTAATGCATCAGATTTGGACGGTAACACAAGCAGCAGCACCAGGCCGGGCAAGATGCGTTCGCTGAATTGCAGGCAAAGAAAAAGCCCTGACTTGCAGGGCTTTTTTGGTTTGCCTGGCACCGGCCACAGCCGGTGCGCAGCGGGCTTTGAATTACTTCTTCTTGCCGGTCTTGACGACGGAGTCCACAGCGGTTTGCATCTGGGTTGCGGCGGCTTTCATGCCCTTGCTGACAGCTGCAAAAGCTTCTGGCGCAGGGTGGGCTTTTTCGATGGCTTCCACGCTGGTGTGGAACTGGGCGACGCCCAGGGCCGTGACTTCCTTGAGGTTCTTGGCGGCGGTGGCCATGTTTTCTTCGGCCATGGCTTTCATGGCTTCAAAAGCGGCTTGTGGCTCCTTGATGCTTTTGAAGGACTCGAACGTGGCCGACATGGACGCCTGGGCAGCGTGAGCCTGCTTTTGAGCCAGCTCACCCCATGCTTCGAGGTTGGCCATCAAAGGCTTGAGGGCTTCCTGGGACGCGGCCGGGTTGAACTTGGCAGCGTTGTCCTTGAGGGTTTTGGTGATGGCATCGAATGAAGTGTTGTTGAACATGGCAGACCTTTAAAAAATTTGTTGCGGTGCAGCAATCTTAGAGGCTAAACCATCCAAGGCAAGACTTCAGGGTCGCCAAAGCCCGTCTTTAGTGACCCCTCACTAACGCCGGGAGGCCACAGCGCCGGCGGCATGTCCTGCCATTGCCCTGCCTGCCAACGCTGCCATCCGTACAGGCTGGCCATGTGAAAAGGCAGGGCTTCGCTGCCCGGCAGTCCTACGCGTTCTGCGCCACGCCGCGCGCTGTCCAGAAACCAGGCAGGCAGCATGCGCTGATAAGGGTGCCGGCTGACTTCACCGACGTGCAGGCTCAGGGCGTCCATCAGGGTGGCAACATCGGTGGCCTGCAGGCCCACGGCCAGTTGGGGCCTGAGCTGGGTGTTCCAGTACTCGCTCAGCATCACATCCACCCGGGGCAGGCCGCTCAGGGCCACGGCTTGCCGGGCCAGCAGCGAGGTGCCAATGTGTGCGTCATGACCGTCCAGCTCGTGCGGGCAGATCAGCAGGCGCGGTTGGATGCGCTGAAGCACGCTGACAGCCGCGACCAGAGCCGTTTGCCATGCCTCGCTGCGCGAATGGGCGTCTGCCGGGCGCACGCCCTCCAGACCGGTGCCGGGCACACCGCTGGCGGCCAGCAATTCAAAACCCAGGTGATCGCAGCAGGCCTGTGCTTCAGCCCAACGGGCAGCGCGGCGGTCTTGCCGGCTGCCCAGCGTGACCGCAACATTGACCACCCGCCAGCCGCACTCGTGGCGCAAACGCCAGGCCAGTGCGCCAGAGATGGCTTCGTCGTCCGGGTGCGGTGAGAAAACAGCGCACACCGGCGCATCGACCGGCAGT
>JBIKHR010000174.1:0-6544 GCA_044362035.1 Polaromonas sp.
ACCGCCAGCAGTGCGGTTTGAGCAGGCTTGATGCGCGCTACGTCGGCCACGTCTTCCACCAGATGAATGCCGCTGTCGAGCTGGCCCATGGTGCCTTCGACTTCCGGGTGGCCCTTGTGGCCGATCATGATGAACTCGTAGCCTTCCTTGTGCAGCTTGGCCACTTCGACGTGCACCTTGGTCACCAGTGGGCAGGTGGCGTCAAAGATCTGAAAGCCGCGTTGCACAGCTTCTTCCTGCACCGCCCGGCTCACGCCGTGGGCGCTGAAAACCAGCGTAGCACCGGGCGGCACATCGCTGAGTTCTTCAATAAAAATAGCGCCCTTGTCCTTGAGGTCGTTGACAACGTAAGTGTTGTGCACGATCTCATGGCGCACATAGATGGGCGCGCCAAACTTGATGATGGCGCGCTCAACGATTTCAATGGCGCGGTCCACGCCGGCACAAAAGCCACGCGGCTCGGCCAGCAAGATCTCTTGCGGGGGCAGCTTGACGGAAGACGCAGGATGCTTGTTCATAAGATACCAATCACATGCACTTCAAACACCACGGCCTGACTGGCCAGCGGATGGTTGAAGTCGAACTGAACGGCGTCGCCGCCTTCCTTGACCTGTTGCACGGCCCCTGCATACTGGCCCATGCCGTCTGGCGTGGGGAACTGCACGACGTCGCCAGGCTGGTAACGCTCGTCGGGGTCCCCCAGCTCGTTGAGCAGTTTGCGCCCCACCCACTGGATCAGCTCGGGGTTGCGTTCGCCAAAAGCTTCGCCGGCCGGCACCTCAAAAGTAACGCGGGCGCCTTCGCCCAAACCCAGCAGCCGCTGCTCAAGCGCAGGCGACAACTGACCGCTGCCCAAGCTCAGCGTGGCGGGCTTGTCTAAAAAAGTGTTGATGATGTCGGCGCCAGGCACCCCGTTCACGGCCGGCGCGGCCATGCGGTAGTGCAAGGTCAAAAAAGAACCCTGGACCACACGCGGCAAGGACAGGGCGGGGGCAGCAGACATGAAATACCTTCGGTGCAAGCCAAAACCCTATTGTATGAAGCGCGATGGGCCGGCTGGGCTGGCGGGTCTTTGCCCGCAACTGAACGAACGAGGGGCGCCGCCAAGCGGGCGCTGGCTAAGCTCAGGCATGCTACTCAAAGACCTGCCCCATGCCGCCCGCCCCCGTGAAAAATTGCTGGCGCGCGGCGCCGGCGCCCTCAGTGACGCCGAGCTGCTGGCCTTGCTGCTGCGCAGCGGTATCCCCGGCAAAAACGTGCTGATGCTGGCGCAGGAACTGGTGGACCGCTTTGGCGGCGTGGCCGGCCTGCTGCACACGCCGGCCGAGGCGCTCAAGTCCATCAAGGGCCTGGGGCCGGCCAAGCGGGCCGAGCTGGTGGCGGTGCTGGAACTCTCGCGCCGGGCGCTGGCTCAGCAGCTCACACAAAAGCCACTTTTCAATACGCCGCAAGCGGTGCGCGACTACCTGCAACTGCAACTTGGCGCCCGCTCTTACGAGGTCTTTGCGGTGCTCTTTCTGGACAGCCAGCACCGCCTCATTGAGCTCGAGGAAATGTTTCGCGGCACGCTCACGCAAACCAGCGTCTACCCGCGCGAGGTCGTGAAGCGGGCACTCACATTGCACGCGGGTAGCGTGGTGCTGGCGCACAACCACCCCAGCGGCACGGCCCAGCCGTCACGTGCCGACGAGCTGCTGACGCAAACCCTCAAAGCCGCCCTGGCCTTGATCGACGTGCGCGTGCTGGACCATTTTGTCGTGACGGGTCAACAGGCCGTTTCCATGGCGGAGATGGGTTTGGTCTAAAGTCTGGGCATGACAACGCCCGCCAAAAAGCCCGCCATCAAGGACCTGAGCGGCCTCAAAGCACTGAAAAAAGACATCGACGCGCAAGCCAAGCTGGCGGCTGCGCAACAGGCCGCCCGCTTGGCGGCCGCCCGCCAGCGACAGGCCGAAAAAGAACTCTTCAGCCGGGCCATCGGTCCGGTCAAAGCGCTGGCAGCCCGCCACGCACCGGGCCAAAGCGCAGCCTTGCGGGTCGAGCCGCCGGCACCCGTGCCGGTGCAGCACCAGCTCGATGAGATGGCGGTCATGCGCGAGGCCCTCTCTGACGATTTCGACGTGACCACGCTGCTCGACACCGACGACGCGCTGAGCTTCAAGCGCCCCGGCATGGGGCCCGACGTGCTGCGCAAACTGCGGCGCGGCGGCTGGAGTGTGCAGGGTCAGGTTGACCTGCACGGGTTGCGCCGCGAGGACGCCCGCGACACCTTGTCACAGTTCATCCGCGATGCCCACAAGACCGGCTGGCGCTGCGTGCGCGTGGTGCATGGCAAAGGCCTGGGCTCACCGGGCAAGGCGCCGGTGCTCAAGGGCCGAGTGCACAGCTGGCTGATCCAGAAAAAAGAAGTGTTGGCCTTTGCACAAGCCCGCCCGGCCGACGGTGGCGCAGGCGCGCTGATGGTGCTGCTGGCGCAAAGCTGAGCCGACGGCTCAACGCACCTGCAAGCGGTTGATGTACTCCAGCAGCGCCAGCAGGCGCGTACGCACCAGCACATCAGGGTTGTATGGCGCGTCCATGTAGTACTGGGCGTCTTCAATCCGGTAAGCCCGGCCCCAGACCGGCATGTCACGCGCGCCATGCGCCGGCAGATTGCCACCCTCCACCACCTCATACAGGCGGTTGATCGGGAAAACGCCCTGGTTGCGCTGGGCCAGCAGGGTCAGGTCCGGCGGGCTACGGCGCAAGAGCTCGACCAGCGGGCCGTTGCCCTTGCCGCTGTTGCCGTGGCAACTGGCGCAGTTGGCCTCGAATTCCCGCTTGCCGAAATCGCTAGGACGAGCGGGCGTGGCCGTCTGTGAAAAAGCGGCACTGCACAGCATTGCCGCCAGAGCGGTGATAACCGCCGGAACCATCTTGCGCATGAAATTTCTCCTTTTAGGCTGGTAGGACACCAGTCTGGAGGCAACGCAAGCGCATGGAATTAGGCGATTACCGGTTTAGCGTGCAGGCCGGCGC
This sequence comes from Polaromonas sp., assembly GCA_044362035.1. GTDB lineage: Bacteria > Pseudomonadota > Gammaproteobacteria > Burkholderiales > Burkholderiaceae_C > Polaromonas. The sequence goes on from JBIKHR010000174.1 coordinate 3,019, forward strand.
CCACGCCGAGCTGCAGGCTGTCACCGGTCGCCGGGGTGGTGGCTCACCATTCATCTACCCGGGTGATGGGGCCAACGAACTCGTTGTTGGCCGCCCAGCCGCCCATCACATGGGTGCCCACCAGGGCCGGGTCTTCGGCTGGCACCTGCGCCAGCACGGCTGCGGCATGTTGCTCGGCATCATCTTGCGGCCGGTAGCCCAGACGGAAGGCCGCGGCGTTGTCAAAAAATCCACGGGCGTTACCTGACACGCCATACACCACCTCGTAGCGCAGTTGCGGATGGTTCAGGCCGATGCGCACCAGTTGCGCCAGATCGCGCCAGCTCGACCAGATCGAGAGGCGGCGCTGGTCGATAGGCCGGTCTTCGACAAAACCGATGCGCACGCACAGCACGCGCAGGCCGTATTTGTCAGCAAACATCGCTCCAACCTGCTCGCCAAAGGCCTTGGTCAGGCCGTAACGGCTGTCGGGTCGCAGCAGCACGTCAGTGCCGATGCGGCGCCGGCGCGGGTAATAGCCGACCACATGGTGCGAGCTGGCATAAATGACACGTTCGACACCGGCCAGTCGGGCGGCCTCAAAGACATTAAAGGCACCGACCACGTTGCCGGCAACCTGATCTTCCATAGGTGCATCGGTGGTGCAACCCGCCAGGTGCACCACGGCGCGCACGCCCTGCATGGCCCCTGCCAGCAAGGACATGTCGCTGAGGTCGCCCTGGACTGAAGATTCATGAGACGCCAGCGCCGTGACCGGTTTGCGGTCAAGCAGCCGCAGTTGCAAACCATCGGCAGCGAGTTCTCGGCGCAGGCCACTGCCCACCAGGCCGGCAGCGCCGGTGATCAGGACGGTCATTCGAAGGGGCCCTTCTTGACGAAACCGCCGCCCTGGTAAATGCGTGCCGGGTCCGCAGCGTCCAGCGCCGGCGATTGCTCACGCGCCATGCGAAAGGGCTCGGCGCTGTCTTGCGGCTTGAAGCCCAGATGGCTGGCACCCGCGTTGCACCACCACGGGTCGCGGTTGTCAGAAACACCGTACACCACCGTGTGCCCCAGTTGCGGGGCCACCAGACAGCAGCGCACCAGCTCGGTCAGGTCGCGGTAGCTTAGCCAGGTGTGTAGCATGCGGCGGTCCAGCGGCTCGGGGGTGGCCGAGCCGATGCGCAGGCAAGCGCTCTGAATGCCATAACGGTCAAAGTAAAACCGCGCCACATCTTCACCAAAGGATTTGGAAAGCCCGTAATGCCCGTCAGGCCGGCGTTCACAGTCAGTCTCGAGCACATCACCTTGGCGGTGAAAGCCCACCACGTGGTTGGAGCTGGCAAAGACGACACGCTCGACGCCGTGGCGACGCGCACCTTCATAAATGTGCATCACGCCACGAATGTTGGCGTCGAGAATTTTCTCGAAAGGCTGCTCGTTGGGAATGCCGCCCATGTGCACGATGGCTTGGCAACCCTGCACCAGGTGGTCCACGGCCTGCTTGTCAGACAGCTCGCAAGGCACCACTTCTTCACCGGCTTGCGCCGGGGCCATGGCCGCAATGTCTGACAGACGCAAGGTTTGCGCGTACGGCCGCAAACTACTGCGAAGGTGGCCACCCAGGCGGCCGGCCGCACCGGTGATGAGCAGACGTTCAATCATGAAAAATCCAGAGTGTCAGCTGCCGAACATGCGCAGCCGGGTTTCCTGCAAATGCCGCCGCATGACGGCCTCGGCCTCAACCGGGTCGCGCTGCGAAATCGCTTTAACGATGTCACGGTGTTCGGACTGAACACGCTGCAAACGTTCGCTGCTTTTGCTCAGCGACAAGTTGCGCATGAGGTTCATGCCGAACTCCATGTGCGGCTTGATCGAGGCCAGCACCGACACAAAAAACTGGTTTTTACTGGCGTGCGCCACTGCCAGATGAAAGTCGAAGTCCTCGTTCACGCCCAGCGTGTTGGTGGCCACGGCCTGTTCCAGGCGAGTCAGGGCTTGCTCGATGCGTGCCAGGTCCTCGTCATCGGCCATCGCGGCAGCCAGGGCGGCAGCGCCGCATTCAACCACGATGCGAAAGTCCAGGCAGCGACGCACATCAGACAGCGACTCGAGCGGCATGAAACGGGGCAGGTCCGGGTCGGGACGGCGCGTGACGAATGTCCCCGCCCCCTGACGGCTTGCAATGATGCCGTCCGAGCGCAAACGAGACAAGGCCTCGCGCACGGTGGGCCTGGAAGTCTTGAACTGCTCGGCCAGCGCCTGCTCGGTAGAGAGCTTGTCGCCTTCTTTCAGGTCCCCCTGCATGATGAGCTCAAGCAGGCTACGGTAGACCTGATCGACCAGACCTTTGGGCGGGCTCGGTAGGTTCATGCGAAAAGACCTCTTCTGGTTTGATCTGCTGGCATGCGCCAAGCTTAGCGGCTGGCCTCAAAGGCCAGCAAGGCACGGGCAGCCGCTTCAACAGGCGCATGCATGGCCTCGGGAGTGGAGCTGAGCAGGGGCAGTTGTGCGCCCATGTCGGCCAGACCACTCCAGCTTACGGCGTCATGCAACACGCGAATGAGGGACACGTTGTCACGCAAGGTTTCCAGCGGCATAAAGGCGTTGTAAAGCACTTGCGCCCGGGCGCCGTCTCCGGCCTTGAGCGCGCGCAGCAAGTCCATGCAGGCACGCGGCGCCAGGCAGCCCGAGCCGGTGGTGAACGAGGTCAGGCCCCAGACGCCGACATGCGAAAGCACCGGCCGCTCGCCCATGCCGCTGACAATGCGGGCCGTTGAAATGCGCTCGATCATTTCCTTGAGGTACGGGTCCTGGCCGGGGTCGGTACGCACCACGGCATATTTCACGCACAGCACGTGCTGGCTTTCCACCAGGCGTTGCAAACGGTCCAGGTCAATGTATTGCTCGCTCTTGATGTAGAGCGTGATGGGCATGCCGGCCGCTTCGACAAAACGCTCAATGCCGTCGGCCACCCCTTCCGGCGTGGTGAAGCCCTGCATGGGCAAAACCATGGCCGTGCGGTAGCCAGTGCCCTTGAGGATCTGCGCCTGCTCGATCATCTTGCCGAAATCAGGGCCAATGGCCGGGATCACCCGCGTCTGCGGGCCGGCAGCAGCGGCCAGCATCTCCAGCAGCGGCGCATATTCACGCAAAGGCATGTGGTAAATGTTGGCGTTGCCGCCGTACAGCAAGGTGGTGATGCCTCCCCCCTCGATGTGACTGATCAGCTTCTGGTTGGCCGCAGCGTTGATGGACAGGTCGGCATGACGGGCCAGCGGCGGCACAGCCAGCACCGAGCTGGCAAATTCATCGAGGCTGATGGCAGAGGTTTTCATGAGCGCGCTTGAAAGGGTGAACAGGCTGACGGGAACCGGCAACTCGTAGGACAAATATAAACTTGTAAGACAAATTGGCCTGGTTAAATTGACTTAGCGCACCATATCACGGCATATAAAGCGCTGTATTGGGGTTTGTATGCATGTATCAGAGCTTGACAGCGGGCGAGTTGTCAAACAAAGTTGCCCTACGCGAGCGGTCTTGCAAA
>JBIKHR010000175.1:0-6534 GCA_044362035.1 Polaromonas sp.
GTCGAAGTGGATGTAGCCGCCGAAAAAGCCCGCTTGGGCAAGGAAGTCACGCGGCTTGAAGGCGAGCTGGTCAAGGCCAGCGCCCGCCTGAGCAACGAAGCCTTTGTGGCCAAGGCCCCGCCCGCCGTGCTCGAGCAAGAGAAAAAACGCATGGCCGACTTCACAGCCACGCTCGAAAAATTACGCGGTCAATTGCTTCGTCTGAGCTGATGAGCCGTCCGAAACGGCCAGTTTGTGCTACTTTGGGGCTAGGCGCTGTGGGTTAAAAATCCCTGGCCCAGCCCTTTTGTTTGTTCTTTATTGACAGGATACCCATGAGCTCTCGCACCACCGTCAGAAAAGCTGTTTTTCCAGTGGCCGGCCTGGGTACGCGCTTTTTGCCTGCCACCAAGGCCCAGCCCAAGGAAATGCTTCCGGTGGTGGACAAGCCGCTGATTCAATACGCCGTGGAAGAGGCTTACGCCGCGGGCATCCGCCACATGATTTTTGTGACCGGCCGCAACAAGCGCGCCATTGAAGACCACTTTGACACCGCCTACGAGCTCGAGAGCGAGCTGCAAGCCGCCAACAAAGGCGCGCTGCTGACGGTGCTGCGCTCTATCGTTCCCGACGACATGCTGATGTCTTATGTGCGCCAGCCGCGCTCGCTGGGCCTGGGCCACGCGGTGCTGTGCGCCGAGCACATGGTCGGAGACGAGCCCTTTGCCGTGCTGCTGGCCGATGACCTGATGGTCGGCACGCCACCCGTGCTGTCGCAGATGGTGGCGCAGTTTGAAGCGCTCAAGCAGTCGGTGATCGCCGTGCAGGAAGTGCCGGCAGAACACACGCGTCGCTATGGCATCGTGGCCGGTGACACGGTGCGGCCGGGGCTGATCAAGGTGTCGCGCATGGTCGAAAAGCCTGCGCCCGACGTAGCGCCCTCGCGCATGGGTGTGGCGGGCCGCTACATCCTCACGCCAGCGGTGTTTGAGCAGATTCGCCAGCAAGCCGGGGGCGTGGGTGGAGAAATCCAGCTCACCGACGGCATTGCCGGGCTGATGAAAACTGAAAGCGTCTACGCCTTTGAGTACAGCGGCAAGCGCTACGACTGCGGCAGCAAAGAAGGTTTTTTGCAAGCCACTGTGGAGCTGGCATTGCAGCACCCCGAAGTGGGGGCGCAATTCAAGGCTTACCTGGACAGCTTGCGTCTACAGGACTGAGCCGATAGCGCCTAAGCGCCAGGCGCCTAACGGCGCTTGAGCACGTGAATAAAGTCGCTGCCGGCCGTCTGCTGCTCGACCAGCTCATTGCCAGTCTGCTTGGCAAAAGCTTGAAAGTCACGGGTTGAGCCGGCGTCGGTGGACACCACCTTGAGCAACTGGCCGCTGGTCATCTCGGCCAGGGCCTTCTTGGCTTTCAAAATGGGCAGCGGGCAATTCAGGCCGCGGGTGTCGAGTTCTTTGTCGATGTTCATGAAACAACTTTCAGCCCCAGGCTCGTCTGGCCGGGCGTTAGGAATGGGTGCACTGCACGGATTTTAAGCAGATCAGGCTGGCACTTCGCGCTTGGACCACTCAACGAAGGTCGGCTGGTGACCGCGTGAGGTCAGAAAATCAGCCAGCGCATAGCCGGTTCCGGCAGGCCAGCACAGCACGTCTTCAAAGGCGTAGAGCCTGTAGTCCACCAGTTCGGGCGAGAGCCGGACCTCGCCGTGACACACCGCGTGATAAGCAATGATGACCTGGTTCATGCGCTGAAAGTCATACACCCCGAGCAGCTTGAGCGCGCTGGTCTGAAGGTTGGTTTCCTCGGCGATCTCACGGGCGATGCCGCCCTCTGGTGTTTCGCCAGCCTCCATGAAACCGGTGATCAGCGCGAACTTTTCGCCTGACCAGGCGGCATTGCGGGCCAGCAGGATCTTGCCCTGATACTCCACCACCGCCGCCAGCACGGGCGTCGGGTTGTTCCAGTGTGTGTAGTCGCAGCCGGTGCAGCGCAAGCGGGCTTTTTCACCGCCGTCTTCGATTTGCGACTGCAAGGCCAGCGGCGCGGCGCACGCGGGGCAAAAACGAAATTCAGTACTCATCCCCATTCCCCACTCAAGCCGGAAACACGCCGGTCGACAAATAACGGTCGCCGCGGTCGCAGACGATGAAGACGATCACGGCGTCCTGCACGGTGCGGGCAATTTCCTGCGCCACCCAGCAGGCACCGGCGGCTGAAATGCCAGCAAAGATGCCTTCCTCGCGGGCCATGCGCCGGCACATGTCTTCAGCGTCGAGCTGACTGACCAGCACCAACTGGTCCACGTGGCTGGCGTCATAAATCTTGGGCATGTAGGCCTCTGGCCACTTGCGGATGCCCGGAATGCGCGAGCCTTCGCTGGGCTGCGCACCCACGATGCGAACGGCTGGGTTCATTTCTTTGAGGTAGCGTGACACACCGGTGATGGTGCCGGTGGTGCCCATGGCGCTGACAAAGTGCGTGACCTTGCCGGCCGTGTCCTTCCAGATTTCGGGGCCGGTGGTCTCGTAGTGAATGCGTGGGTTGTCAAGGTTGGCAAACTGGTCCAGCACCCTGCCCTTGCCTTCGCTTTGCATGCGGTCGGCCAGGTCACGGGCGTGTTCCATACCGCCGGACTTGGGCGTGAGCAAGAGCTCTGCACCAAAGGCCTTCATCGTCTGCGCACGCTCAATGGACAGGTCCTCGGGCATGATGAGCACCATGCGGTAGCCCTTGATGGCCGCCGCCATGGCCAGCGCAATGCCGGTGTTACCGGAGGTCGCTTCAATCAGCGTGTCGCCGGGCTTGATGTCACCACGCTCTTCAGCGCGCTGGATCATCGACAAGGCCGGACGGTCTTTGACCGAGCCGGCCGGGTTGTTGCCTTCGAGCTTGCCCAGCACGACGGTGTTGCGCTGCCGGTTGTCTGCGGCCTGGATTCGTTGCAAGGCCACCAGCGGGGTTTTGCCGATGGCATCTTCAAGGGTTGGGTAATTCATAAGCTGCACTGTGCCATAATTTGCAACTTGATTTGCGTTGCCCGGGTGGTGAAATTGGTAGACGCAGGGGACTCAAAATCCCCCGCCGAAAGGCGTGCCGGTTCGATTCCGGCCCCGGGCACCACGATTGTTCTAAAAATCGTTTTGCATCAACAGCTTGGCAAGACTATGGGTGACTTTTTTAGTTACTCCTTAGTTAGATCGCCATGCCAACGATCAAAATTGGTAGCATCACATGCATCGTGAAAGGCTACATCCTTAACAACAACCTCCCCTACTTCCGCAAGGCAGTTCCGCTCGTGCTCAGAGAGCGTTTGGGCAAGACCGCGATCACGATTCCTCTGAAGCCAGAGAACGGTCACGTAGCTGTTCAGTGTCATCGTTTGACCCAAGCCTATGGCGCCCTCTTCAAGGCAATGAGCCTGGACGCCAGCCTAACCCCCTCCGAGACCAAGCTCGCTGCTTTAGCTCTGCTGCAGAGCCAGGGCTTGAAGCCAGGGGACGGCTTACTCGAGCAGCCAATTCCCCCTGACTGGAAAGGCTCCTGGGACCCCGCACCACACCTCAGCTTCTTTGAAGACATGTTGCGCGACACGTTCAATCAGCCGACCGCTGTCACAGATGCCGCCTTTGACGCGCTCTACAACAAGCTGCCAGTCTTGCTTTCCGAGGCATTTGTCGTCTACCTCGAAAATCATCAGAAGGGCCAAAACAGGAAATTCCAAGAAGCTCAGCGCCAACACTGGAACAAACTAGTCGCAATGACAGGGGACATTTCCTTGGCGGCGTTAACACGAGAGCATGCACGTCAGTACCGAGACCATCGACTCTTGCAAGGCGTGCGAACTGCATCTGTTCAACGTGAAATTGCCGTGATCAAGGCGGTCATCAACGTTGCCGCTCGGGAGATCCCACTGAACATCAAAAACCCGTTCGATAGTTTGACGATCCAGAACATGAACGAAGACTCGGTAGGCCGGCAGCCGTACAGTCATCAAGAAATTCAAGTGTTGATTGAGGCCGCCGCGAAGAAGGATGACGAAAAAAGGCGCATCATCGTCGTCTTAGCCCTTACAGGCGCGCGCCTGGCGGAGATCGTTGGACTGCGCAAGCAGGACGTTGACGTTGCCGCGGCAACAATCCACATACGCAATCACGCCACACGAGCTGTCAAAACAGCCGCATCGGAACGGGTGGTGCCTCTGCTTCCGTACGCTCTGGCTGCAGTTCAAAAACAGATGGCGGAAAGCTCAACAGAATTTTTATTTCCAAGCTACGCCAACACAGCGCAGACCAGTAGCGACTCAGCCTCAGCCGCATTGAACAAGTGGGCAAAAAACTTCGTTGAAGGCAAGAGCATGCACAGCTTCCGCCACTCCATGCGCGATGAACTCAGAGCCGTCATGTGCCCAGAAGCAATGGCAAAGGAAATCGGCGGCTGGAGTTCGAAACATGATGTGTCTATTGGTTACGGGCAGGGCTATCCCCTGGAGCTCAAACGTGAATGGTTGACCAAAGCCTACGCATGGCTAAAGCACGGCGATTCATCGGCCATCAGAGACCCCCTCAAGGCCTCTTAGAAGCCTCTTAGAGGCTATAGAAAAAAAGCAACATCCTGGGGACTGCCGTGCAATTTGGCGGCTCCAAAGGCTCCAAAGCTGTGCAGCCAATTGCCAATTACAAAGCAGTATAGAAATACTGCAGCCAATGAAAACGAGCGCTACTAGATTGGGATAACGACTCCTCGTCTTGAAAGGCTCAACGACCATAACCACCATCTCGGTTTCTCCACGCTCCTCGCAACCTGATGGCATACAGCGCTCTCAGGATGAGGGGGCGGGTCAAAAGTCGCCGTCAAATGCTTTTGAAACCATTAGGTTCACTTATTTAAATATGTAAGCGACATTTACATGGATATTTGTAATGGCTCAATGAAAACTTTTACAATTTGCAATAACTACTTACTGCATTAGAAATATTTTTACGCCGGCAATCGTCTATAAGTACTACTTACATAGCGGCACGTCTCGATTAGGAGTTTATTCATGATGCTCGATCTCGTAAGTTGGGGGTTTGGGGGAATGCCACGCCCAGGCATATTCCAAGCTGAATTAATCATGTCTCATCAGATCAATCGAATTTGCGGCCTTTTAAGCTCGCCAAAAGCCCGTAAGCCGCACAAGGGTTGGCAATAGTCCGGCGCAGCCTCTAAGGGCCTTTAAACTGCCTCCAAAGGCCTTTTTGTTTGGGCTGCTTTCCTAGCTGGAACGAGTATGGTGCTTATTAAACCAACAAAAGCAAAGCATCCCAGCCAATCTATTGGCATTTAGTCTATGCATCGACAACCCTGACATGATGCAAACAAGCGAAGGCAATTGACGATGGATTTAGAGAGACGTAACAGCCGTGAACTGGCGCAATTAATCATTGATAAAGGCGTTCCAGCCAATGACGCTTCAACGCAGCTCCTGCCCTACAGGCTGAGCAATCTGTCTTTAAGAAAAAGTGATCTCGGTCACATCCTTGACGATCTAACTTCGAAGGCAACCAAGAGTCGAGACGAGAAAGTTGTCAAACAACACCGCTCGAACATCAAACATCTATTGCTGGGCACCTTGGCAGCGGCATTTGATTTTAAAAATGTTGCAATCAGCACAAGGACTGAGCACCATCAGGGCGACCAGCTACTCGGCAAACTGGGCTTTGACCGCCGCAGACTTCAACGAATTCTGCAGGTGCTCATCAAGGAAGACTGGATTAGACGTACGCTGAATGGCTATCGCTCAACAGGCAAAGCTCAATCAAGAAGTAGCCAGTACTTCGCTGGAGAAAAGCTTCTCAACCACTTCTCTGACTGCTTGTACGAAGTAGAAAACGACATGGTTTTGCCCTGTTATCACAAGTTCAATGGATTTCCTGCGGACGAAGCCCCTGCAGAGAGCCTATATAAAGAAAACGAGGCATTGCTTCGTCGATACAACCTCTTTATGGCTGCACACAGCTGGGCAAAGAAAGGGCCCACGACCAGAGCATTTAGCAAGAATTTGGAAAGAGGGGGAAGGCTACACAACGCCTTTCAGAACATCGTCAACAGGCGTGTACCGATAAGAAAAAGCACACTGCTTGATGGCTCTCCAATGGCAGAACCAGATTTCAGCTGCAACCATCTGCGCATGGCCTCGAAGCTGGTCGGAGAAGATTTATCAGAAGACCCCTACAGCGACATAGTTCGCGCAATTGGCGGTGATGCATCAATCCATAGGAACTCAGCGAAGAAGTTCATCACTGTCTGTATTGGAGCGACAAGTCCCAAGCAGAAAGGTGGATTAATGCTTGAGTGCAGCAGAGCGAAAAACAGAACACCAATTCCAGTTGAAACCTTCAGAGCAATGCTAGAAGCCACGGACAAGCTGTTTCCTTGGGTGAAGAAGGAGAAGATATTCTTCAACGATGCCGGAGCGAGGATGCAGAAACTTGAAGGGGAAATTGGATTACGGATGTACCAGTGGGCTTTAAACGAAGAAGTCCCAATGCTATCAGTGCATGATGCATT
>JBIKHR010000176.1:0-6410 GCA_044362035.1 Polaromonas sp.
TTTGCCACACTGGTGCATCTGTACGGCCAACGTTCACGCGGCCCGATCACCGGCATCACGCTGATGGCGGGTCTGGCCAGCACCATCGGCTGGCCGCTGTCGGCCTGGCTGGAACTGCACTGGGGCTGGCGCACAGCCTGCCTGAGTTGGGCGGGTCTGCACCTGCTGGTGGGCTTACCGCTGAACGCCCTGCTGCAAAAAATACCCGATGCGCAGGCCCATGACAACATCCCGCATGCGGTCGGTAGCACTGACGCGGCAGCGCTTGCGCCGCCGGCCGCAGCCTTAAGCCCGGCCAGCGCGCGCCGCGCCGCCGCTTTGCTGGCGCTGGTCTTTGCCGTGACCTGGTTCATCAGCACCGCCATGGCGGCGCACCTGCCGCGGCTGCTGCAGGCGCAAGGCTTGCCGTTGGCCACGGCCTTGCTGCTGGCGGCCCTGGTCGGGCCGGCGCAGGTGGCTGGCCGCTTGCTTGAATATGGTTTGCTGCGCCGGGTTCACCCGGTGATCTCGGCGCGCGTGGCGGGTGCACTGCACTCGGTGGGCGCACTCGGGTTTTTGCTGCTGGGCGTTCCGGCGGGTGCAGCTTTCACGCTGATGCACGGCGCGGGTAACGGCATTTTGACCATCGCCAAAGGCACCCTGCCGCTGGTGCTATTTGGCACCAAAGACTACGGCTTGCGCCAGGGCCTCTTGATGGTACCGGCGCGTTTTGCGCAGGCGCTGTCGCCCTATCTGTTTGGTCTGGCAATTGACCGCTTTGGCGGCGGTGCGCTGTGGTTTTCGGCAGCGCTGGGCGTTGTCGGCTTCATGGCCCTGATGCTGCTGCCAGGACCATCACCTCGTGCGCCGGCAAGCCCTTGAGCTTGTGGTCGCTCCAGACCTGACGCCAGCGGCGCGAGCCCGGCAGCCCGTGGCGCAGACCCAGCATGTGGCGGGCGATAGCGCTCCAAGGCGTGCCATGCAGCGCGGCTTCACGCGCCATGTAGTCCACCATCTGTGACTCAACCTGCTCGCGCGTGAGTGCTTGCGCAGGGGCGGGTTTGTCAAAAAAATCAGTATCCCAGGAAGCCAGCCACCAAGGGTTGTGATAAGCCTCGCGGCCAATCATCACACCGTCAATGTGCCGGAGTTGTTCATGCACTTGCACGGCGGTGTTGATACCGCCGTTGATCATGATGCGCAGCTGCGGAAAATCTTTTTTGAGCCGGTGCACCATCTCGTATCGCAGTGGCGGCACCTCACGATTTTCTTTGGGCGACAGGCCTTGCAACCAGGCGTTGCGGGCATGCACGATGAAGGTCTGGCAACCGGCCTGGCTGACGGCGCCCACGAAATCGCGCACAAAGTCGTAGCTCTCGCCCTTGTCAATGCCGATGCGGTGCTTCACCGTGACGGGCACGCTAACCGCATCGCGCATGGCCTTGACACCGTCAGCCACCAACTGCGGCTCGGCCATCAGGCAGGCCCCGAAGGCGCCGCGCTGCACACGCTCGCTGGGGCAGCCGCAGTTGAGGTTGATCTCGTCATAGCCCCACTGCTCACCCAACTTGGCGGCCAGCGCCAGGTCAGCTGGCTCGCTGCCGCCCAGTTGCAAAGCCAGCGGATGCTCTTCGGCATTGAAACGCAAGTGCCTTGGCACATCGCCATGCAAAAGCGCACCAGTGGTGACCATTTCGGTATAGAGCAGCGCGTGGCGCGTGAGCAAGCGGTGAAAGTAACGGCAATGCCGGTCAGTCCAATCCATCATCGGCGCTACGCTGAGGCGGCCCGGGTGTTTGGCGATTGTTGTGATCAGTGTCATGGGCTGGTGTAGCGCGGTGCTGTGGCCCGCCACATCATTTTCGCCCAAATGCCTGAGCCCGCCGGGTTCACTCGTTCGGGTTGTTGCCCCGGATGCCGAGTTCGGCCTTGATCGCCAGTTGTAAACGCTCTAATTCGTTGACCAGGCGGTCAACCTCGGCCATGTCCTTGTCGGGCTGTTTCAGCAAGCCTTCCAGTTGCTGGCGCATACGCGCGTATTCAGCTTGCCTGGCTGCCTTCACAGCAAGCAACCCGTTTCAGGCAAAGCGCGGATGGGGCTGCTCACGCTTGGGCGTGGCGGTGCGGGTTTGCGCAGTTTCCCTGGGGCCGGTGGGCCGGTCGGTATCAGGCAAGAGTTGGCATGTGTTCATGGCGGCGCTCCTTTAAGGTCTTTACCCAATGCCCGGGACACACTGATGAAACCCCGGGACATGCTGTAGCTTCGCCCGAAGCTTCCGGATGAGGTATCAGCCAACACAAGCACGGCTTGTCAGGGTTTTCTGACAGCCCGGCCTGCGAAGCCGGCTGCAGTCGAAAAAAAACCCGCTTTCGAGCGGGTTTTAGCAGACAGCCGGGGCATTCAAGCCCCGTCCATCGGCCTTAGCCCATGTGCAAACCGCCATTGAGCGAGAAGTCAGCACCCGTGGCATAGCCGCCTTCGTCCGAGGCGATCCAGGAAATGATGGAGGCGATTTCCTCGGGCTGACCCAACCGCTTGGCCGGCACACCGGCCACGATCTTCTCGAGCACTTCTGGTCGAATGGCCTTGACCATGTCGGTGCCGATGTAGCCGGGGCTGACGGTGTTGACGGTGACGCCCTTGCTGGCGACTTCTTGCGCCAGCGCCATGGTGAAACCGTGCAGGCCGGCCTTGGCTGTGGAGTAGTTCACCTGACCGAACTGGCCCTTCTGACCGTTGACGGAAGAGATGTTGATGACGCGGCCGAAGCCGGCTTCGATCATGCCTTCGATGACCTGCTTGGTCACGTTGAACATGCTGTCCAGGTTGGTCGAGATGACGGCATCCCAGTCGGCCTTGCTCATTTTGCGGAACTGGCCGTCGCGCGTGATGCCGGCGTTGTTGACCAGCACGCTGACGGGGCCGTGCTCGGCCTTGACTTTGTCAAAGGCCGCCACCGTGGACTCCCAGTCACCTACATTGCCGACTGAGGCATAGAAGGTGTGGCCCAGCGCTTTTTGCTCGTCCAGCCATTTGCCGGCGTCGCGGGTGGGGCCGCAACCGGCGATCACCTTGAAACCGTCTTTGGCCAACCGCTGGCAGATGGCCGTTCCGATGCCACCCATGCCGCCGGTGACGTACGCTACTTTTTGTGTCATTTTTTGCTCCTTGATTTTTGATTGTTTGTTGTAACTGAAATTCAGCGTTCCAGTGTGAGGGCAACCCCCATACCGCCGCCGATACACAGGCTGGCAATGCCTTTTTTGGCATCGCGTCGCACCATCTCGTGCAGCAGCGTCACCAGAATGCGGCAACCGGACGCGCCGATCGGGTGCCCGATGGCAATGGCGCCACCGTTGACGTTGACCTTGCTGGTGTCCCAGCCCATCTCCTTGTTGACAGCGCAAGCCTGCGCGGCAAAGGCTTCGTTGATCTCCAGCAGATCGAGGTCTTGCGCCTTCCAGCCGGCGCGTTGCAGTGCCTTGGTCGAGGCCGGTACCGGGCCCATGCCCATGAAAGCCGGGTCCAGGCCGCTGGTGGCGTAGCTGGCAATGCGTGCCATGGGCTTGAGCCCCAGGGCGGCGGCTTTTTTGGCCGTCATGACCATGACAGCGGCAGCGCCGTCGTTGATGCCCGAGGCGTTGCCGGCCGTCACGCCGCCGGCTTTGTCAAAGGCAGGACGCAGGCCGGCCAGGCCTTCGGCATTGGTCTTGCGGTTGATGAATTCGTCAGCGGCAAAAATGATCGGGTCGCCCTTTTTCTGGGCAATCGAGAACGGCACGATCTCGTCCTTGAACTTGCCGGCGTCTTGCGCGGCCGCGGCCTTGGTCTGACTGGCCAGGGCCAGCGCGTCCTGCATGGCGCGGTCAATACCGTATTTCTTGGCGACGTTTTCAGCAGTGATACCCATGTGGTACTGGTTGTAGACATCCCACAGGCCGTCCACGATCATGGTGTCCACCATCTTCCAGTCGCCCATGCGCTGGCCGTCGCGCGAGCCATTGAGCACGTGCGGCGACGCACTCATGTTTTCCTGCCCACCGGCGATCACGATCTCGCTGTCACCGGTGGCCACAGACTGCGCAGCCAGCATGACGGCCTTGAGGCCCGAGCCGCAAACGGCGTTGATGGTGAGACCGGGAATGGCGTGCGGCAAGCCGGCCTTGACCACCGACTGGCGGGCCGGGTTTTGTCCGACACCGGCGGCCAGGACCTGGCCCATGATGACTTCACCGACCAGGTCAGCCGACAAGCCCGAGCGCTCGAGAATGGCCTTGAGCACGGCGGCACCTAGCTCGGTGGCAGGTGTCTTGGCCAGCGAGCCGCCAAATTTGCCGACGGCGGTGCGGGCGGCGGAAACGATAACGATGTCTTCCATTTTTTCCTCTTTCTAGGGGGGTGATAGGCCCTCGCCCTGCCCGTTGGCTCAGGTGAGTGCCGTGATGAATGTCCAGTCTGATGGCACGCGGCCGGGACCGTTCAGGCTTTGGCCTTGACGTAGCGGCCCGGGGCCGGCTCGATGGCTTTGTGCTTGCGGCTGCCATAGTGCTTGGGCGCAGCAATTTGCTTGCCGGCATGGCGTTTGAGCCAGGCCGCCCAATCGGGCCACCAGCTGCCGGCGTGTTCAGCGGAGCCTTCCAGCCAAGCCTGGTGCGAGACGGGCAGCTTGTCACCCGTCCAGTAGGAGCGCTTTTTCTTGGCCGGCGGGTTGATGACGCCGGCAATGTGGCCGGACGCACCCATCACAAAGCGCTTGGGGCCCTTGAGCACCTGGGTCGATGCGTAGGCGCCGCCGATCGGCACGATGTGGTCTTCGCGCGAGCCGTAGATGTAGGCCGGCATGTCGAGTTTGCGCAAATCGACTTTTTGGCCGCAGACCTTGAGCTGCCCGGGTTTGACCAGCTTGTTCTCAAAGTAGGTGTTGCGCAGGTACCAGGCGTAAAACGGACCGGGCAAGTTGGTGGAGTCACTGTTCCAGTACAGCAAGTCAAAAGGCGGCGGTGTTTCGCCTTTGAGGTAGTTACCGACCACGTAATTCCAGACCAGATCGTTGGGCCGCAAAAAGCTGAATGTCGAGGCCAGGTCCTGGCCCTTGAGCAGACCGCCGTTGCCCATCTGCATTTCGCGGAACTTGACGGCCGTCTCGTCAATGAAGATGTCCAGAATGCCGGTGTCCGAAAAATCCAGCAAAGAGGTCAGCAGGGTGAGGCTGGCCACGGGCTTTTCGCCGCGTGCGGCAAGCACAGCCAACGCCGTGCCCAGAATGGTGCCGCCCACGCAAAAACCCAAGGCGTTGATGGTGGGTGCGCCGGTGATCTCGCGCGTGACGGCAATCGCCCGGATGGCGGCATGCTCGATGTAGTCGTCCCAGGTCTTTTCCTGCATGGACTCGTCGGGATTGCGCCAACTGACCACAAAAGTGCGGTGCCCCTGCTCGACGGCATAGCGAATGAGTGAGTTCTCGGGTTGCAGGTCCAGGATGTAGAACTTGTTGATGCAAGGCGGCACCAGCAGGAAAGGCTTTTCATGCACCTTGGCGGTCAGCGGCTTGTATTCGAGCAGCTGAAAAAATTCGTTTTCAAACACCACCGCCCCTTCGGTGGTGGCGACGTTCTTGCCGACCTCGAAGACGCTTTCGTCGGTCATGGAAACATGGCCCTGACGCATGTCGTGCATCAGGTTTTGCAGGCCCTGGGCGATGCTCTGGCCCTGGGTTTCAACTGCTTTTTTCTGTGCCTCGGCATTGAAGGCCAGAAAGTTGCTGGGCGCGCTGGCGGCCAGCCACTGCTCCACCGCAAAGCGCACCCGGGCACGGGTTTTTTCGTCGCCCTCGACCGCTTCAGCCAGGCCCATGAGTGCCTGCGCGTTCAGCAGGTAACTGGTGGCTGAAAAATGCGACAGCGGATTGCTGTTCCAGGCCTCGCCGGCAAAGCGCCGGTCTGCCGGCGGTTGGGCCTGCGCGGCGCCGGGCGTGATGCTGCTGTTCCACAGCGCGCTGGCGTCCTTGATGTAAGCCTGCTGGATTTCCAGCAGCTTGGCTGGGTCAAACTGCAGGCCGGCAAAAGGGTCTTTGGCCGCGGGAATGCCCTGCATCAGCACACTGGGCACGACAGGCGGCAAGTTGCTGGCACCGCTGATGGCGGCGGCGGCTTTTTGCATGCTGTCACCCAGGCTGGCCTGGAATTTCCGGGCCATTTCGGCCCAGTTCGCGTCAGAATTCATTTTTGTCTCCACAATCTACAGGTCATTCACGGTCTTTTGAAAAGACTCTCTTTGACTCAGTGCAACAGACTATGCACGTGTTTGGTTTCTCCATCCTGACTATGCACCAACTTTTATGTACCTGATCGCCATCGCCTGGATTTATGTCGTGCTCATGATGAGCGTTGCCGAGGCCACCAACACCACAGGCACCGTTTTGGGCGCCATC
>JBIKHR010000011.1:0-21463 GCA_044362035.1 Polaromonas sp.
CACAAAGCCTGCGCCGTCAAAGTCACCGTCGTCTTTCCAGCGAATGATCTGGCCCATGGTGTTGTTGGCGCGCGGATTGGCGGCGTCCACACCTGGCTGCCCGGGCTGGCCACGGTTGCTGTTGTTGGTCAGCGTGCAATAAACCCAGCCGCTTTGGGTGTCGATCGTCAGCCATTCCGGTCTGTCCATCTTGGTTGCTTTGAGCGCGTCGCTGGCTTGGCGCGCTTTGATGACCACCTCTCCTTGATCAGCAAACCCATTGGCGGCAACAAGCGGGCCCTGCCCATGCACCAGCGGCAGCCACTGCCCCCGCCCGTCGGCATTGAAACGCGCCACATACAAGATGCCGCGGTCCAGCAACTCCCGATTGGCTTTCGCACCACCGGGTGCGATCTTGTCGCGGCTGACGAACTTATAGATGTACTCGAATCGCGAATCTTCACCCGAATACACCACCGCCCTGCCGTCTTTGGTGACGCCAACCCATGCACCTTCATGAGCCGCGCGGCCCATCGCCGTGCGCTTGATGGGAGTGCTGGTGGGATCCATAGGGTCTACTTCCACCACCCAGCCAAATCGGTTTGGCTCGTTAGGGTTTTTCACCGCATCGAATCTCGCGTCGAACTTGTCCCACCGGTAAGCCCCGTCCTTGCGGGCGCCCCATCGTTTCTGGTGGTCGTTGACCTTGTCGCCGTGACCAAAGTAGGCCATCCAGTTTTCTTCGCCCGAAAGGTAGGTTCCCCAGGGCGTCTGGCTACTGGCACAGTTGTTGAGCGTGCCCAGTACGGTGCGTCCTGCGGGGTCGGCAGCGGTTTTCATCATCGCGTGACCGGCGGCAGGGCCTTGCACCGTGAAAGGCGCGTCCATGGTGAAACGGCGGGCAAAGCGGGATGGCCGCACCATCTGCCAGTTGCCGCCCTTGAGTTCGACCTCATACACCGACAAACCATGTGCGTTTTGGGACTTCTTGACTTTTTCGGCGCTCATGTTGTTGAAGCCACCAACATGCAGCAGGCCGTCATCGGTGTACTCATGATTGATGGCAATCAGGCCACGGCTTGAGCTGCCCTCAAACGGGAAAAACTCAACGCCGTCATGGTGCATACCCATCTGCACGGCCTGGTCAGCAGCGCTGTTGGACGCATCGAACTTGAACGCAGGCATATTGCCAGGCACCCCGACGGGTTCACCCCAGGCAGCGATGGCCGTGGCGATATAGCCCTCGGGCACCACCAATTTGTCGCCCACGCCAACGGGAATGCCCTTGAAGCCCAGTTTGGGGCCGCTTGCTGCCGCACCCAAAGAAGCACAGCCCGCCAATGGCCCCATGAGTGAGATGGCAGCAGCCAAAGCGCCACCGCGCAGCACGATACGCCGTTGCGGATCTGAAATATCGTGAATGCTGGGGTTGGACGAGCGGTTGCTGTCTTCCATCGAACTGAAGTCTTTGGGCATGAATAATTCCTTGCAATTGAACGTATGCAAGCAATATTAGTGTGCCCAAAAAGTAACTGACATGTCGTTAACACTGACCCCGCTCCGTAGAAAATGAAATTGGAGCTGTCAAGGCTGGCTGTTGATTTTTGGTCTACTGGGGGGCGATGAATTGGCCAAATTAGGGTAAACACTAAATTCGGGGGTAGTTTGAACATATATCATATATTTTAGATAATCTTTTGATTTTCCCCGTAACCGGACCCAAGAATGAAAGCCGTATTCCTGCTCTTTGACTCCTTAAACCGCCATGCCCTTTCCTGCTATGGGGCCGATGGCGTGAAGACCCCCAACTTCGACAGGCTTGCAGCCCACGGCATCACCTTTGACAGCCACTTCGTCGGCAGCCTTCCCTGCATGCCCGCGCGGCGTGACATCCAGACCGGGCGGCTGAACTTCCTGCATCGCGGCTGGGGGCCGCTAGAGCCGTTTGACCATTCGCTCGCTGACATCCTGCGCTCAAGCAACGTCTATACACACCTCATCACCGACCACTATCACTACTTTGAGGATGGTGGCGCGGGCTTTCATGGCCGCTATTCGTCTTGGAACTTCATCCGCGGCCAGGAGAAAGACAAGTGGCGCCCAATGGTGAATGTGGACACCAGTCCGTATGAGGAGCGATATCACGAGCGCCAGCACGATTTTTCCCACGACATCAACTCCAAACTGCCCTACTTTGTGAACCGCGAGTTTCTGGAGAAAACGGGCGACTTCCCGATGGCACAGTGTTTTGACGCAGCCAACAGCTTCCTGGACGACCACCACGCCAGCAACAACTGGTTGTTGCACCTGGAATGTTTTGATCCCCATGAGCCGTTCTTTGCACCGGAGCGCTTCCTCAAAGACCACCCGGACGCGCTGGCGGGCAAGATATTTGACTGGCCCAGCTATGGCAAGAGTGACGTGGACCCCGCCCTGCTGCGGCAACTGCGCGCCAACTACCATGCGCTCGTTGCCGCATGCGACCATTACGTTGGCACGTTGCTGGACACGTTTGACAGGCATGACCTGTGGAAGGACACCTGGCTCATCATGTCCACCGACCACGGACTGCTGCTTGGCGAGAAAGAATACCTCGGCAAGAACCGACCACCCTTCTTCAATGAAGTAGCCAACATACCGCTCATCATCGGCACCCCGCGCAGCGCCGGGATCACGCCCCGGCATGAAGATACTCTTACGCAGACCATTGACCTGATGCCCACTCTGCTCGATATTTTCGGCAAACTCATACCCGCAGAAGTCACCGGCAAGAGTCTGCTGCCCATGATGCAAGGCGAGCCAAATGCGGCCCCCCATGAAAAAAAAGGCGCGATATTCGGCCAGTTCGGTGCGGCCATCAATTACACCGACGGCCAATACACCTACTTCCTTTACCCCGCTAAGCCATTTGAAACCGACCTGTTCCAGTACACGCTGATGCCCGCGCACATGCGCACCTTCTTTGAGGCCAGCGAGTTCACTGACGCAACCATGGTGGACTCGCTCAAATTCACCCGCGGATACCCTGTGATGCGCCTGCCGGTGCGCTCCGACGCCAAGGCCAATATGACACGCCGCTACCCGCTGCTCGAAGCCCAGACCGCGCTCTATGACCTGCATACTGACCCGCAGCAGCGCCATCCTGTCAAGGACACTGCGCTTGAACTGCGCATACGCAGCGCAGTAGCTGCACTGCTGCTGGCCAATGAGGCCCCGGCAGAACTGTTTGATCGCTATGGCCTGAGCGATGCTCTGGCTGCGTTGGAACAAACGCTGGTAATTCCGGCATGACGGCCATCCGCGCCCGCAGCCTTGTCGCACAGGTTTATGACGAAGTGTTGCGGCGCATAGGCTCGGGGGGAGCGGCTCCGGGCGCTGCCCTCGGCATTGCAGAACTTGCGCGTGACCTAGGAGTAAGCCCTACGCCTGTGCGGGAGGCGCTGCAGCGTCTGCGGGCCGAAGGGCACCTGCTGTATGTGGAGAACATTGGCTACCGGCTGCCCGAGCCGCCTACATCTCAGCAATACACCGACTGGGCCGTGGCGCGTATCGTCGTTGAATCCAGCGCTCTGCTCTACATCCTGGGCCCCATTGACACCAGGCTGCTAGATGAAGCGCAAGCCATCAACGCTGAAATCCGGGCGACGGACTTTGGCACCAGTCAGGCGGGCGTCCGCAAGTTCAGTGAGCTCAACTGGCGCTTTCATGCAAAGCTGCTGGCGCTGGCGCGCAACCCGCTGCTGGATGAAGTCCACACGCGGCTTTATGCCGCGCCTCAGTTCTCACGTATCTTTCTGGGCCGCGGCATCCTGCACCAAGCCGAGGTTGTGGCCGAGCACGACAAGGTGCTGGACCAACTGCGCCTAGGCGACCGTGTGGCTGCAGCCGGGGCACAGCGCGAGCACATCGTAGAGAGCCTGGAGCGCGACGCGCGGCTGTCCGACCTTTCGATCTCGCTCAAGCGACTCACAACTCAGTAACCCGAAAACCCACTAGAAGGAGACAACAATGAAATTGCTCACCACCATTCTGACCGCCGCGCTTATAGCCGCCGCACCTGCAATTCATGCACAGGCTTACCCCGAAAAATCCGTAAGCCTGATAGTCGGCTTTCCGCCCGGCGGCGGTGTGGACATCGTTGCAAGGCAGCTGGCCGAAACATTGTCAGAGTCGCTTGGCCAGCGCGTGGTGGTGGAAAATAAGGCTGGCGCCGCCGGAAACATTGCTATGGAGTTTGTGGCACGCGCAAAGCCTGACGGTTATACGCTGCTGATGGGTAACCTTGGCATGCTCACGGCCAACCCGGTGCTCTACCCCAAGCTGTCATTTGACCCTTCCAAAGATTTTGCGCCGGTGGCACGCGTCGTTGTCACGCCACTGCTGGCGGCGGTGCCGGCCACTCTGCCTGCTCAGAGCGTGCAGCAGTTCATCGCCATGGCCAAGGCCAAACCCAACGAGATGAGCTTTGGGTCTGGCGGCAACGGCAATATTAATCACCTGGCGGGGGAATTGCTCAAGTTGCAGACAGGCACACAAATCAAGCATGTGCCGTACAAGGGCAGTGCACCAGCACTCACCGACCTGATGGGCGGACACATCCAACTGGTGATTGACGGCTTTAATGTCGTGCAGCCGTCAGTGGCCAGCGGCAAAGCGCGGGCCATTGCCGTCACCGGCGACACGCGCTCTCCCGCCATGCCTGACGTTCCCACGATGAAGGAGGTCGGCCTGGGCGACCTGGTTATCTACGGCTGGCAGGGCGTGCTTGCGCCGGCCGGCACACCGCCCACCATCATCGAGAAACTGACGCAGGAAGTGGCCAGGGCGTTAGCCAACCCTGCGCTCAAGGCCCGCCTGTCCGGTCAGGGTACAGAGCCTTCGTACCTGAACCCTTTGCAGTTCCGCAGTTATATTGCCGGCGAACAAATGCGCTGGGCTAATGTGATCTCGTCTGCGAAGATCACGCTGGACTGACTGCACAGGCGCAACACCGACACTTGGCTCAGCGGGCATGCTCCGTCACGCCCATGGTCTGCTCAGAGCTTTCTTTGCGCCAACTCAAAGCGGACGGTTGAGATGTCTGGCTGCGTAACCGTTTTACCAAAGCCAAATAGCGTCAAGAAAGAAAACCCGCTACAGAATATTATCTTTTTTACTATAGATTTATCCGGTTGCAAACTTCAGCGCTTTTTAAATTCATACTGAATTCTATTGAGCCTGTCTTTTCGACTTAAATCCTACCCTTCAGGGTACCAATTCAGCGCATCACGCTACGTCATAGCCAAATTACTATACTCATGTAGATTTTGAAGGACTTGCAATCAAGCTTGCTCACATCAATTTGCGGACGATGGTTAAAATACGTAAATCCCATCAATACCAAACGCCTGACCGCTCTCGGTTGGGCGTTTTCATTTGCGCAAGGCCAGTGCCACGTGGGATAAATGGCAGTTCAGCGTGTTCCGCGACCTAACCGGTTGGATAACCAGAGCTTCACGCCATAACGGAAGCACCCCCTGCGCACGCCTTCCAAGGATAGGGCTATGGCTTGGCCGGTACATCCCGAAACGCCATGCTCATGGGTAACAAGTTTATTGAGTCTGCCTCTCAACTCAGTATGCGGACCCTATCGGGGCGGTTGACGAGACCATCGGCAGTGCCGAGTCCTTCGTGCCCCAGGCCTGAACGTGTCCGCGCACGCCGGCTAGCATTGCTGACAGATCGGACCCGATAGCCACGAAATCATAGCCCTGTGCCGCGCATTGGCGAGCCAGGTCCATCGTGGGCACAAGCACCCCGGCTTTGCGACCTTGGGCATGGATGATCGCGGGCGCGCGCATCACGCGGTCCTGCACGTCCGGATGTGCAAGATTACCAAGATGTCCCATATTGGCCGACAGGTCACCCGGGCCGATGAAGACCGCGTCCACGCCATCGACGCTGGCTATGTCCGCCATGCGGTCCCACGCCTGGGTCGTCTCGACCTGCACGATGACTTCAAGTTCCGGCCCGCTACTGCGAAGGTAGTCGGGCACGGCACCGAAGCGGCTGGCGCGGTGCACAGCGGCCACGCCCCGAATACCATGAGGCGGATACCGAGTGGCCGATACCGCCGCGCGCGCCTCCTCAACGGTCTGCACCATTGGGAACATCAGCGTCTGTGCACCGGCGTCGAGCACACGCTTGACGATCACCGGCTCATTCCATGGCACCCGCGTGACCACACCCACTGGCGTGGAGGCGAGGGCGCGCAGCAGGTCCACCATCTGCGAGAGGTCCAGCGGGACATGCTCCATGTCGACAACGACAAAATCCAGGCCCGTCCACCCGACTGCTTCTGCACAGGTGGCTGACACCGACATGAGCCATGTGCCGAGGGCTGCGCCAGGGGTTGAGAGCCGGTGCTTGAAGTGGTTGGGGACCATGGTGAGAACTCCAAGGGTCAGGGGGAGGGCAAACCCGATTAGTCACTTAACTCGGGAAAGATATGATTATCTGTAGACTATTAATGGTTCATTATTTGCATAATTTACCTAATCAACAAGTAACCATTATATGTTTGATGACCCACTCAGGCGGCTGTTGAAATTACGCTCAACTGTCATTCATCGTGCCGTTGGAGACCTCATGCGTGCGTGGTGTCCCTTGCTGATAGCGCTGGCTTTGCTGGCCCTAGGGCCACTCCGGGCTAACGCCGAATGGCCAGAGCGGTCGATTCAAATCATCGTACCTTTCCCCCCCGGCGGCGCCGTGGACGGCATCGCTCGTCAATTCGGTCAGGCCGCAGCTGTTGAGCTAGGGCAACCTATCGTCGTCATTAATCGCGATGGTGCATCCGGCATGATCGGAAGCAAGGCGCTGGCGACAAGCCCCCCAAACGGCTACACCATGGGCATTTTTCCCAACGGGCCCTTAACAATTCAACCCAGCTTGAGTGCCAACGTTTCTTATCGCTTAAAAGACTTCACGCCAGTTTGCCAATTGTCGACCTACACTTTTGCACTTATCGTGAAGAAGGACGGTCCATATCCGACACTTAAGGCCTTACTCGGGGCTGCGCGGCAAACTTCAGCGCCGCTCAGTTACGGCTTTGGCGGGGTCGGTACGGCGCCACACTTCGCGATGCTAGGGCTCATTGATGCCACAAAAACAAAATGGACCGGGATCCCTTACCGCGGCGCACCCCTCTCGGCTAGCGGAGTCTTGTCCGGCACGGTGGATGCGGCCGTGGTTCCTCTGGACATAGCTAACCGTGCCGTCTTCAAGATCTTGGCGGTATTCTCGGATGCTCGTGCTGTAGCGTTGCCAGATATTCCCACAGCGCGGGAAGAAGGGGTCGACGTAACGGCGGATACTTTAGTCGGCCTGTTCGTACCAGCAGCGACCCCGACTTCAGTGACCGTTAAGCTTGGCAGCGTCTGTGCCAAGATTGCCGCAAGCTCTGCCTTCAAGGCAGCACTGATTCAAATGAACCAATCGACCAACTATCTTGGTGGCGCGTCGTTCGAAAAGGCTCTGCAGATGGATGAAGTCTCGATGCGTAAACTCATCGAATCGAGTGGCATCAAGGACCAATAGCGATATGTCAACCAGATCATGCCGGCTGGCGAATCAGCATATAGCGACAGATACGATCATGCGCCGCGAACACACTAAGACGTCATGAGCCACTGCTTGATCACTGGCGGTACGCGGGGAATCGGCTACGCCACGGCGCTGGTCCTGGCAGCCAGCGGCCATGATGTTTCGGTGGTCGGCCGCACTTACGATCCAAAGCGCACAGAAAGCCTGAAATCAGAAATTGCGGCGCTGGGCCGGGTTGGCGCCGTGTTCCAGGGCGACATGGCTTTGGAGGCCGATGTCGAACGCGTCTTCCGGGAAAGCGAAGCGGCCTTAGGCTCGATCACGGGCTTGGTCAACTCAGCCGGCATCGGAGGCAAGTCGCGCGTCGATGAATTGGAGGGCAATAAGATCGAACGTCTGCTTTCAGTGAACGTGCTTGGTCTCATGCTCTGCTGTCGCGAGGCGGCCCGCCGGATGTCGACTTTGCATGGTGGTCAAGGCGGCGCAATCGTCAATGTTTCGTCGATGGCCGCAACAATCGGCGGGCGACCTGGCTCTAGCGTCTATGCAGCTAGCAAGGCCGCGGTAGATGCTTTCACGACAGGGTTTGCACGTGAAGTAGCGGCCGAAGGTATTCGCGTGAACGTGGTGCGACCTGGCGTCATCGAGACTGAGATGATCGCTGCTGCTGCCAGCGATCCGTTGGCGCGGGAACGCATCAGTTCGTCGATCCCGATGCAGCGCTTAGGTCGCCCAAATGAAGTTGCGCAGGCAATCAGTTGGCTGCTTTCGGACAAGGCATCGTTGGTCACGGGTGCCCACCTGAACGTAGGCGGCGGCGGCTTCATGGTGGCTGGCTGGAGCTAGAGCAAAAAAAGTTTCTTTAAGAACTCCTGTTTTATTTGGGTTGTGCGCATAAAAGATGATCTCAACGAGATATGTAAATTGACGTAATTTTTATTCCAGACGCTGGCTATGATCTGAAAGCTGGTTTGTTCTTTGGGCAAAACTTCTCGGCAGCAGGTGTTTAGCCGGCGGACAGGGACTTAATTTTAATAATTGGCTATCAAATTCAACTTGGTCTGGTTTTTTAAATCAAAAGGCGATCTATGAAGCGGCTCTTATTCTTTTTTGTAGCAAGTTGCGTCTCTTCGGTTGCGCTAGCGCAATCAACTCTGCAGGCTCAAACTTGGCCTAGCCGAGCAGTTCAGGTGATTGTTCCATCCGCGCCAGGAGATGGAGGTGACAGTGCAGCTCGGCTAATCGGCCAGAAGTTGCAAGAGAAGTTGGGGCAGAGTTTTATCATTGATAACAAGACAGGGGCTGGCGGCATAATTGGTAGCATTGCCGGAAAAGCAGCCAAACCGGATGGCTACAACTTTCTCGTTGGAAATGCGGGCTCGCATTCCATAAATGCTGCTGTTTATGACAAACTGGCCTATGACCCTGTCAAGGACTTTGAACCAGTATTTTTGATTAATAAAGCACCCAATGTTTGCGTAATAAACCCTTCGATGCCCGCGATAAACTTGGCTGAATTTATCGCACTTGCCAAAAAGGATCCGGGCAAGTACACCTTTGCATCTGGTGGTAACGGCACTTCAGCGCACTTGTCCGCTGAATACTTAAAAATGATAGCTGGTATCGATTTGCTTCATGTACCCTACCGCGGCGCTGCTCCGGCAGTATTGGCAGTGATCTCGGGCGAGGCCCATTTGTTTTGTGGGAATTTGCCGCCAGCCATCCCACATATCAAATCCGGAAAGCTGCGCGCACTTGGCGTGACGACATTGCAACGTAGCCCTGAGTTACCGAATGTGCCGACGATTGACGAATCCGGTTATAAGGGATTTGAATCAGTTGCTTGGTTTGCTTTTTTTGCCCCAAAAGGCACACCGGCCAACGTAATTTCGTCACTTAACAAGATATTGGATGAAGTTCTCAAGGCACCAGACGTGCGAGAGAAACTTCAGACTCTCGGTACACAGCCAGCGGGTGGAACACCCGACGATCTAAGAAAGTTTCAAAGCGACGAAATCCAGAAATGGATCAAAGTTGCTCGAATCGCAAAAGTTTCACTTTAAAGTGACCGTCTCAGAAAGTTTTTACTTTGCGTCGCTTGCCAGGTTTGGGTTTGTCGTAGCGCTGGAAGATTAACTTGAGCAAAACCTGCTTGGCCTTCAAAGCAAGGGCCTGCATGAGGCCCTTGCTTAGTATGCTTGAGTTCGAGTTTTTGATGAGTCGCACCGGTCGCTTTTAGCACCACGTCCACGCCCAATGTTACCGACTCGTCCATCGAATTCTTTATAGGTGCACAGCAATGCACCCCAAAATTAGTCGCGCCTGGGGCGATATTTTGTATGCCTTCGTCCCAACCCTGCGAGGTGGCCCACTAGCGTTTCGCAGTAGCTTTCCTTCGATTCCTCGAAGATCCGCTCCAGACTAATCTGGGCGTGAGATGCGCCGCTACGGGACGAAATCGCATGCGCATCAACTTTTCCATATCAGGCATTCCAAGCACCTGTACCTTTGGACGTCTTGCTGCCCACGGCGTTGGGCCGCGGCCCTTAGTCCCTACCCCATGCATCGCCAGAGGCTCATAGCGCACAAGCATTTTTAAGTGAGTGTGCATACGTACACAAGTGCTGAAGTCGCTTGCCGAAATCGATTGGAGGATAGCGTTGAGTGCCTAAGGAGTTGGGTAATGCCAGGCCGGGTTGACTTTTCTGTTATCGCTTATTGACCGGTGAAATTGGACGCTATGAAGTTGCCCTGCAGGGTAAAAAACATATAAAGCGTTTCCTTGGTTTTGTCTTTGGCAGCGGTGTCCTTGAAGGTAACTTTCCATTCCTGCCCTTTTTTGCCAGCTACAGATTCGATCTTGTCTTGTTTGACTGCGGACCAGGAGGCGTCCAGTTTGCCGCTTTTGAGCAAGGCCTCTTTGCGTTGGGCCGCACAACCGGTCACGGTGGCTTCAGCAGCTGGTTTGTTGCCATGGAAGTGGCAACTGCCGCCCGGATTCGCGAAAGCAGCAGTTGTCCAGAAAATAGTAGCCAGGGTCAGCGCGGCAAAGATGAAATTTTTCATGGTGATTCCTTGCGTAACAGGTTTAAAAAAACGGATGTGTTGACTTATTTAAGGGTATTGCGACTGTCGTCGGTGGTATTTTCAATGGCCATGTCTTCATGGGCATGCTGATGCTCTCGTGCTGGAAAGCGGAAGTCGTCAGGGTGGCTGTCGTGCTGGTAGCCGTGCAGTTGCGTGAACAGCAGGTAGATACCGGCATAGATCAGGCCCAGGTTGGCCATATGGCTGAAGCGCTTGAATGAGGGGCGATGCCGCCAAAAAGCGAGCACAGCCACCATCACGGTCAGAGCCGCGATCTGTCCGATTTCCACACCTACATTGAAGCTCAAAATCCGCCACAACATGGCCACAGGGTCATCACCCAAAGGCAACTGCTGCAAGCGGGTGGACAGTCCGAAGCCATGCAACAAACCAAAGCCAAAAACGGCCTTCAACAAGTTGGGCGACTTCATGTCAAAGTGCTTTTGAAATCCCCCGTTGTTGTCAAACCCCTTGTAAATCACACTGATGGCGATGATGGCGTCCACCAAATAGAAGTTCCAGGTGATCTTGAAGTAAGTCGCCAAGATCAGCGTAATGCAGTGCCCCAGAGTGAACACCGTGACAAACTTGGCAACGTCCTTGAAGGTGGTTAAAAAGAAGACCACACCGAACAGAAACAACAGATGGTCATACCCCGTGAGCATGTGGCTGGCACCCAGGCCCACGTATTGGAAGTAGCTGCCATCCAGCATGCGCTGGCGGTCATCTTCTGAAATGCCATGCGCCCAAGCTAATGGGGTCAAGGCGAACAGGAGCAAAGCCATCAGTTGCGCAGAAAAGAGGTTTTTCATAGGTCAAAAACTTGAAATAGAACAATGTGTGGTGCTGGCCTGGGCTCCCGCCAACAAGAGCCAACACGCTAGGAGTGGCCGAACTTAGTCCAACAAGCAAATCTGGGTCACGTGAGTTGACCAGCCCTCACCGGTCAAGCTCTTGAAAAGAGCTGAAATCAGTAACAAGAAATTAAAACTTCTATGACTGTAACTAGAGTGTGCATCTGATGCTTGGGCATGGCGTGAGTGACTCACCGACTCCAACTGCTGCATCAGCGGGTTTTGAGGTGTTCTGACACGTTGAAAAACGGTCGGTTGGTGCGGCTGGCGGGGATCGAACCCACGACCCTTGGCTTCGGAGGCCAATACTCTATCCACTGAGCTACAGCCGCAACGCTGAATTGATTGAGGGGGTGCGCCTGACAGCAACCAGGGGTGGGTCGGTGCAGGCACATGCCTTGCAACATGTGCGAGCAATTCTACCAGCCAGCGCCAGCCAACAGGGCGTCGCAGGGGTGCGCCAGGGGGGGCCGCTATAATCTATGGCTGTCAGGTTTACGCCTGACTGCAACCCGATTTCCCGAATTTTTTGAGGACGCCATGAGCGCAAACGATCACAACACGGCCCACGAAGAAGAGCACACCGGTCCGGTCAAAACCCCCAAGCAATTGCTGCTGATGGTTTTTTACTCTTTAGTGATTCCTATCTTCGCCATCATTGCGCTGGTTTACTTTGTGACCTCCGGCAACAAGCCTGCCGCCGGTGCCGTCAACACCGAAAAAGCGGTGGCCCAACGCATCCAGAAAATCGGCAGCGTTGAAATCCGCGATGCCAATCGCCCGCTGAAAGCCGGCGCTGAAGTCTATGCCGCCCAGTGCGCCGCCTGCCACGCCGCGGGTTTGGCCGGTTCTCCCAAGTTTGGTGACGTCGCTGCTTGGGCACCACGCCTCAAGACCGGTTTTGAAGCCCTCTGGAATTCCACCCTCAAAGGCAAGAACGCCATGGGCGCTCAGGGTGGTGGCGATTTCAGCGACATCGAAATCGGCCGCGCTGTGGTTCATATGACCGCTGCCGCCGGCGGCAAGTTTGCCGAACCGGCCGCACCTGCTGCCCCGGCCGCTGCTAAGTAAACCGTTTTCGATATCTTTCAAAAAAGGCCGGTCACTGACCGGCCTTTTTTTGGGTCTGCGCCGGGCTGCGCACGTAGCCGAAGCGCGCCGGCAATTCGGCGGAAGGTGCTTCTTGCGGCACCCACAAACCACATTCCACGGCCTCGGCGGCATACGTCATGTCTTGTGTGTGAACCAGGCCAAAGCCGATACCTGTTTCAAGGTACAGACGGCCATGCTGATCGATGATGCAGCGCTGCACGCGGGCAGGCTCGCCGGTGTGGACGCACACTGAAAAATCAGCGGCAACCCGGCAGACCAGTGGCGTGGCCTCGAGCTCGACATAGACGCGTTGCGGGCCGTTTTGAAAGTACCACTGGCCACTGGGGTCGCTGGCGTAGTTGCGCTGGATGAAGTCAATGAGTTTGTCGTGCCGCAGCAGCGAGCCTTTGCTGACAGCATTGCCTCCGGCAAACGGACCCGCGGCTTGGGCCTGGTCGTCACGCATGTACCAGTTGCCGCGCGCATCCAGTCCGAGCCAGCCGTAGCAGTCGGGCACATTCGGCCACTTGGCCAGGGCCGCTTTGACGATGTCGTCCATGGTTTGTCTTGGCGCCTGCGCGCTGAAGTTGAAACTGCATTTTGACCGCAGTCCGCCAACCCTCACGCGGACGTTGGCAGATGCTGCGCCAAAAACTCACTGACGGCCAATGGCATGGCGCGCACGTGGGCGGCCAGGGGCCGATCTGCCACCGCCGGAAAACCAACATGGCCACCCTGATCGGGCTGCCAGAGCGTGACGCTCTGGCTGACGTCGTGTAAGGCGGGCAAGCTCCATTCGGGTACGAAGGGGTCGTTGCGGGCGTTCAGCGCCAGTGCCGGCACCTGGATACGCGCCAAGTGCGGCTTGGCCGAGGCGCGGGCCCAGTAGTCGTCGGTGTCTTTGAAGCCATGCAGCGGCGCGGTGACGATGTTGTCAAAGGCATGCAGGTCACGCGCAGCCAGCAGCGCCTGCCGGCTGAAGAGACCCGGGTGCTGCTCAAGTTTTTGCAAG
The DNA here is from genome assembly GCA_044362035.1 of Polaromonas sp. GTDB lineage: Bacteria > Pseudomonadota > Gammaproteobacteria > Burkholderiales > Burkholderiaceae_C > Polaromonas. Next base: position 13,609 of record JBIKHR010000011.1, read on the forward strand.
GCCTTGGGCACCATGCTGCCCAAAAACATGCGCGTGTACACCTGCCGGTTGAAGCCCTCGCCAATGGCCTTGCCGCTGGCTGCCAGGTCCAGAGGCGAGCTCACGGCACTGACCGCGCAGACCAGCTCAGCGGCCGCGCCTTCCAATTCACCCGCCCAGCGCATCAGGGCATTGCCGCCCAGCGAGACGCCTACCGCCATCACCGGGCCGGCGTGTTGCTTTTTGAAGCGGCGCAGCATCCAGTCGATTTCTGCGAAGTCACCAGAGTGGTAGGCGCGAGGTGCCAGGTTGATTTCGCCGGAGCAGCCGCGAAAATGCGGCACGGCGCAGGCCCAATGGCGGGCGCGCGCCACATCGGCAAAGCCTTCGGCGTAGTGGCTGGCTGAAGAGCCTTCCAGGCCGTGAAACACCACCAGCAAAGGGCGCTGCGCCGGGCTGTCGACGGCATCGTCTGTGAGCCAGTCCACATCGACAAAGTCGTTGTCGGGGGTGGTCCACCGCTCACGCCGGAACTGCGGCCTGGCCGCCGCATAACGCGCACCGCGTGTGGCCGCCCAGATGGTCTGGAGATTGCCGCCCGGCAACCACCATGGCGCGCGGTAGTGGTCCATGCCTTCAGTGCAGGACGGCGGGCGCGTCACCGGCCAGCGGCTGTTCACGCACGGTGCCGGGGCTGGCGTGGTGAGCCACCATGCGCCAGCCCTGGGGGGTTTTGAGATAGACATTGGTGGCGATCACATAGGCCTGCGCCGGTCCTTTGCCCGTCATGACCTGCACTCTTTCAAGCACGCTGTGAATGCTGGCACCCAAGGTTTCCACGCGCCGCACATGCTCTACCTGCGCACGCACGGTGCCATGCGCAAACAGGGCCTCAAAAGCGCTGCGAATGGCCAGTACACCCACCATGCGTGCGCCACCCGGGTGCACGCAGACGATGTCGTCTTCATCGGCCCAGCAGGCCATGAGTTTGTCGATATCGCCGAGTTGCAGCGCCTCGTAAAAGGCGGCTTCGGTTTCGTCGGCGTGGCCGTTGTGGGTCAGGGTTGGTTTACTGGTTCGCATGGGTGCTGAGGCCGTCGTGATCAGTCCGCTATTAGGCCACGACTGCCTACCGCCGGGCAGCGCGACAGCAGTCTGTTGCTGCACTTTTCCCTTGGCCGTGTTGACTTCAGCCTTGCGGCTGACATCTGCTCAAGCGTCCTGCCTGCTTGGGCCCGTTGTGGCGTTGGCTACTGTGAAGATGTTGCGTTTTCAGCTCATCGTCGCTGCTCACCCTCACTGTTGAAAGGCTCAGTCGCATGTTGTCACGTTTTTTCAAATTGCTACTGGCTGCATGGCTGAGTGTGCTGCTGGCGGGTTGCGGCTACAACGAGTTCCAGCGCCTGGACGAGCAAAGCCGCTCGGCCTGGTCCGAGGTGCTCAACCAGTACCAGCGCCGCGCCGACCTGGTCCCCAACATTGTGGCCACGGTCAAGGGTGAGGCCGCCTTTGAGCAGGAGACTCTCACCCGCGTGGTCGAGGCGCGCGCCCGCGCAACCGCCATGCAAGTCACGCCTGAGACACTCAACGACCCGGCGGCGTTTCAGAAGTTTCAGGAAGCGCAGTCGGGCCTGAGCTCTGCGCTGTCGCGGCTTCTGGTGGTGACTGAAAATTACCCGACGCTCAAGGCCAATCAGGGCTTTCAAGACCTGCGCATTCAGCTCGAAGGCACCGAGAACCGCATTGCCGTTGCGCGCAACCGTTACATCCAGTCCGTGCAGCAGTACAACGTGCTGGCGCGCAGCTTTCCTAACAACCTCACCGCCATGGTGTTTGGCTACCAGGTCAAGCCCAACCTGGCGGTGCAAAACGAAGCGCAAATCACGCAGCCGCCTAAAGTCAGTTTTGAAAAGAAGTAAGCCATGCTGAAAGCGGGCATGATGTCTCTGCTGTGTCTGGCCTGGCTGCTGGCCCCGCTGCAGGCCTGGTCGCAAACAACCTTGCAGGCCATCCCGCCGTTGACCGCCCGCGTGATCGACACCACCGGTACGCTCAGTGCAGCGCAGCGCGACGCGCTCGATGCCAAACTGGCCGCTTTTGAACAACGCAAAGGCGCACAAATGGTGGTGCTGATGGTGCCCAGCACGCAGCCCGAAGATATTACTGACTTTGCGCAGCGAGTGGGTGATCTCTGGAAACTGGGCCGCAAAAATGTGGGCGACGGCTTGCTGCTGGTGGTGGCCAAAAACGACCGCATGGTTCGCATCGCCACCGCCAAGTCGTTGGAAGGCGCGGTGCCCGACCTGGCGGCCAGTCGGGTGATAGAGCAAGCCATCACGCCACGGTTTCGCAGCGGTGATTTCGCCGGTGGCCTGGATGCCGGCACCGATCAACTCATGGCCCTGATCTCCGGCGAAGGCTTGCCCGCGCCGGCGCAGCCCCAAAGCGCCGCTGCAGGTGTCGGCCTGGACTGGATGCAACTGGCCCTGCTGCTGTTTTTTGCCGCTCCCTTCGCCGCGCGTGTACTCAGTGGACTGGTAGGACGCAAGGCCGGCGCCCTGCTGACTGGCGCGGCTTTGGGTGCGCTTGCTGGCTGGCTGACCGCCAGCTTGGTGGTGGGTGTCCTGGCCGCCATGGCGGCTGGTGTGCTGGCGCTGGCCAGCGCACTGGCCAGCAGCGGTGCGCGGGTCGGTTGGGGTCACGGCTCACACCGCGGCGGCTTTGGCCATGGTCGCGGTAAAGGCGGCTTTGGCGGGCTGGGTGGTGGCGGCTTCAGCAGCGGTGGTGGCGGTGATTTCGGCGGCGGCGGTGCTTCTGGTCGTTGGTAAGGAGCAAGTTGTGCCAGCCCCACTCAACACCTTGTTGCGCCATTTCTGGCTCGACGCAGACGACACCCAAAGAGTGATCGGCACGCCACTGCTTCAGAGGCTGACGCAGCAAGTTGCCGCCAGCGAACAACACCACAGCGGTGAAATCTGCATTTGCGTGGAGGCTTCTTTGCCTTGGCGTCAGCTCTGGCGCGTGGGCCCTGCGTTTGGCCTGTCTAATGCTGTTCGCGCGCGTGCCGTCGAGATGTTCAGCCAGCTTCGCGTGTGGGACACCGCCCACAACAACGGCGTGTTGATTTATGTGCTGCTGGCCGAGCACGCCATCGAGGTGGTGTCTGACCGCGGTCTGAGCGCGCATGTGCCGCAGGCGCATTGGGCGGCGCTGGTGGCGCGCATGGGCGAGGCTTTCAAGGACGGCCACTATGAAGCGGGCCTTACCGCTGCGCTGACAGACATCACCGGCCAACTGGTGCGGCACTTTGCCTTGCCCGCAGACGCTGATCTGCAGACAGCCAGCTTCAACCCGAACGAGTTGCCCGACACGCCCACCATGCTGTGAACCACCGCCCATAAAAAAACCGGCCCCAGTGAACTGAGGCCGGTTTTTAAAAAGGCTGCGACAGCCGGGCCAGTGCCCGGCCACAGTGGCTTAGCGTTTTTGACGGTACTTGCGCAAGGCGGCAATCTGCGCGGCCATGACGGCCAGCTCGGACTGTGCACGGGCCAGATCGATGTCGCTCTTGGCATTTTTCAGGGCCTCTTCAGCCGCTTTGCGGGCTTCGGTGGCCTTGGCTTCATCAAGGTCCTTGCCACGGATGGCTGTGTCGCTCAGTACCGTGATCGAGTTTGGTTGAACTTCCAGCACACCACCGGCGACAAACACGAACTCTTCCGTACCGTCGGCTTTTTCAATGCGCACCGCACCGGGGCGGATGCGCGTGATCAGCGGCGTGTGGCGGGGATAGATCCCCAGCTCGCCGGTCTCGCCGGGCAGGGCCACAAACCGGGCCTCGCCCGAAAAGATGGACTCTTCGGCGCTGACAACATCGACGTGGATGGTATTCATGGCAACCGTCCGTTAGATTTTCTTGGCTTTTTCGAAAGCTTCGTCAATCGTGCCGACCATGTAGAAGGCCTGCTCCGGCAGGTGATCGCACTCGCCGGCCACAATCATCTTGAAGCCGCGGATGGTTTCGGCCAGGCTAACGTACTTGCCGGGCGAACCGGTGAACACTTCAGCAACGTGGAATGGCTGCGACAGAAAACGCTGGATTTTCCGGGCGCGGGCCACGGCCAGCTTGTCTTCAGGGGCCAGTTCGTCCATGCCCAGAATCGCGATGATGTCGCGCAATTCTTTGTAACGCTGCAAGGTGCCCTGCACGGCGCGGGCCGTGGCGTAGTGGTCTTCGCCCACAACGTTCGGGTCCAGCTGGCGGCTGGTCGAGTCCAGCGGGTCCACGGCAGGGTAGATGCCCAGCGAAGCGATGTCACGCGAGAGCACCACGGTGGAATCCAGGTGGGCAAAGGTGGTGGCAGGCGATGGATCGGTCAAGTCATCTGCAGGCACGTAAACGGCCTGGATAGAAGTGATCGAGCCGACCTTGGTGGAGGTGATCCGCTCTTGCAGGCGGCCCATCTCTTCAGCCAGCGTTGGCTGGTAACCCACAGCCGATGGCATACGGCCCAGCAGCGCGGACACTTCGGTACCGGCCAGTGTGTAGCGGTAAATGTTGTCCACGAAGAACAGCACGTCACGGCCTTCGTCACGGAAGGACTCAGCAATGGTCAGGCCGGTCAGCGCCACGCGCAGACGGTTGCCTGGGGGCTCGTTCATCTGACCGTACACCATGGCCACTTTGGATTCGCCGAGGTTCTCGAGGTTCACGACGCCGGAGTCGGCCATCTCGTGATAGAAGTCATTGCCTTCGCGGGTACGCTCACCCACGCCGGCAAAAACGGACAGACCTGAGTGGGCCTTGGCGATGTTGTTGATGAGTTCCATCATGTTCACGGTCTTGCCCACGCCGGCACCACCGAACAAGCCGACCTTACCGCCTTTGGCGAACGGGCAAACCAAGTCAATCACCTTGATGCCGGTTTCCAGCAATTCCTGCGATGGCGAAAGTTCGTCATATGCAGGGGCCTTGCGGTGGATCGGGGCGGTCAGGGTCTGGTCAACCGGGCCGCGCTCGTCGATGGGCGCGCCAAGCACGTCCATGATGCGACCCAGTGTGCCCTTACCCACGGGCACCGTGATGTTGGCGCCGGTGTTGTAGACCATGTTGCCGCGGCGCAGGCCGTCTGACGTGCCCAGTGCGATGGTACGCACGATGCCGTCGCCGAGCTGCTGCTGCACTTCGAGGGTCAGCGCGGAGCCTTCCATCTTGAGCGCGTCATAAATGCTGGGCATCTCGTTGCGTTGGAACTCCACGTCCACCACAGCGCCAATACACTGAACAATCTTGCCTTGAGCTTGAGCCATGATTGAAACCTCTTTCGTTCTTACGTTCTTTAAATTCTGAATCGCTGCGCGGCCACAGGCCTAGACAGCTGCTGCACCTGCAACGATTTCCGAAAGTTCTTTCGTGATCGCCGCTTGACGCGTCTTGTTGTAAACCAGCTTGAGCTCGCCAATCACGCTGCCGGCGTTGTCGGTGGCAGCCTTCATGGCCACCATACGGGCCGATTGCTCGGACGCCATGTTCTCAGCCACGGCCTGATAGACCAGCGCTTCGACATAGCGAACCAGCAAGTCGTCAATCACGCTTTGCGCATCGGGCTCATAGATGTAGTCCCAGCTGTGCTGTGTCTTGTCAGCTTCAAGAGCTGACAGGGGCAGTAACTGCTCGATCACTGGCTCCTGGCGCATGGTGTTGATGAACTTGGTGTAGCAAAGGTACACAGCGCTGACTTTGCCTTCGCTGTACGCGTCCAGCAGCACCTTGACCGGCCCGATGAGCTTTTCGAGGTGCGGCTTGTCGCCCAGTTGCGTCGCATGCGATACCACTTGTGCGCCTACCCGGTTCAGAAAACCAAGACCCTTGTTGCCGATGGCGACAGCTTGCGCCGTCTGACCGGCGGCCTGGGCTTCCTTAAGCTTGCCGGTGACCGCGCGCAACACGTTGGTGTTCATGCCGCCGCACAGGCCCTTGTCCGTGGTCACGACAATGAAGCCGGTGACTTTGGATTCGTTGGTCTGCATGAACGCATGCGTGTACTCGGGGTTGGCCTGGCTTAGGTTGGCCGCGATGTTGCGAATCTTGTCACTGTACGGACGCGCTGCGCGCATGCGCTCCTGCGCCTTGCGCATCTTGGAAGCGGCCACCATTTCCATGGCCTTGGTGATCTTCTTGGTGTTTTCCACCGACTTGATCTTGCCGCGTATTTCCTTGCCTGCTGCCATATGTATTCCTAAATGTTTCCGAAAGCTTGTGGCTTTTATCTATTCAGGGGATATCAGGCGAAGGACTTCTTGAACGCGGTGACGGCGGTGTTCAACTCAGCCTCGGCATCCTTGTCCATGGCCTTGTTGGCTTCGAGCTTGGCCATCAGCGCGGCATGCTTGTCCTTGAGGTAGCTGTGCAGGCCGGCTTCAAAAGCCAGAACCTTCTTGACTTCCACATCGTCCATGAAGCCTTTGTTCACTGCGAACAGTGTGGCACCCATGGTGGAAATCGACAGCGGCGAGTACTGAGCCTGCTTGAGCAGTTCGGTCACGCGGGCACCGCGGTCAAGCTGCTTGCGGGTGGCTTCGTCAAGGTCGGACGCAAACTGCGCGAACGCTGCCAACTCACGATACTGGGCCAAGTCGGTACGGATACCGCCGGACAAGCTCTTGATCAGTTTGGTCTGTGCAGCACCACCGACGCGCGACACCGAAATACCGGCGTTGATGGCGGGGCGGATACCGGCGTTGAACAAGCTGGTTTCCAGGAAGATCTGGCCGTCTGTGATCGAGATCACGTTGGTGGGCACGAAAGCGGAGACGTCGCCGGCTTGCGTTTCGATGATCGGCAGGGCCGTCAGTGAACCGGTCTTGCCTTTGACTTCGCCTTTGGTGAAGTCTTCAACGTATTTTTCGTTCACGCGGGCAGCGCGCTCGAGCAGACGGCTGTGGAGATAGAACACGTCGCCAGGGTAGGCTTCGCGGCCTGGTGGACGGCGCAGCAGCAAGGAGACCTGGCGGTAAGCCACGGCCTGCTTGGACAAATCGTCATACACGATCAGCGCGTCTTGACCGCGGTCGCGGAAGTACTCGCCCATGGTGCAGCCCGAGTAGGCGCTGACGTACTGCATGGCTGCCGACTCGGAAGCCGATGCGGCCACCACGATGGTGTATTCCATCGCGCCGGCTTGCTCAAGTGAGCGAACCACGTTCTTGATGGAAGATGCTTTTTGACCGATCGCCACGTAGATGCACGGGACGTTTTGACCTTTTTGGTTGATGATGGCGTCAATAGCCACGGCGGACTTGCCGGTCTGGCGGTCGCCAATGATCAGTTCACGCTGGCCACGACCGATGGGCACCATCGAGTCGATGGACTTCAGGCCGGTTTGCAGGGGCTGGTCGACCGATTTACGGGCGATCACACCTGGCGCGACTTTTTCGATCACGTCGGTCAACTTGGCGTTGATTGGCCCTTTGCCGTCGATCGGCTGACCCAGCGCATTGACCACGCGGCCCAGCAACTCGGGGCCGACAGGGACCTCCAAAATGCGGCCGGTGCACTTGACCGTGTCGCCTTCGGCAATGTGCTCGTATTCGCCAAGCACCACAGAGCCGACCGAGTCGCGCTCGAGGTTCAGCGCCAGACCGTAAGTCGGCGTGCCGTCAGCGGTGGCGGGGAATTCAAGCATCTCGCCTTGCATCACATCGGACAGACCGTGTATGCGCACGATACCGTCAGCCACGGACACCACGGTGCCCTGGTTGCGAATGTCGCTGCTGGCGCCAAGGCCTTCAATACGGCTCTTGATCAGTTCAGAAATTTCTGCTGGATTGAGTTGCATGACTCTTTCCTTCTTTCTAGGTTGTTGGCTGAACCTGA
>JBIKHR010000177.1:0-6403 GCA_044362035.1 Polaromonas sp.
CAAGATGAGTTGCCCGGCTGTCCGGCGCGCACGCGCAGGCCTCGTCAAGTCAGGGCAGGGGGCGCTCATCAGACCAGCCCCGGCGTCAGAGTTTGACGCGCAGGCGTTGCAGGGTTTCCTGAAGCGTTTCGTTGTCGGGGTTCATCATGTGCCCTTCACGCCAGACGACCAGCGCCCGATCGCGCTGTTGCAGGCTCCAGAGCACTTCGCCCAAGTGCGCGGCAATCTCGGGGTCAGGCTTGTCCTTGTAGGCGTCGCTCAGAATGCGGGCGGCCTCTTGCAGGTTGCCCAGCCGGAATTCGACCCAGCCCAGACTGTCCCGGATGAAGGGGTCGGTGGGCGCGAACTCAAGCGCTTTTTGAATCAGCTGTTTGGCTTCGGGCAAGCGCAAATTGCGATCGGCCAGCGAATAGCCCAGTGCGTTGTAGGCGGCGGCGTAGTCGGGCTTGATCTCGATGACGCGGCGCAGCAGCCGTTCCATGTCGGCCAGCAGGTTGAGCTTTTCGGCGGTCATGGCCTGTTCATAGATCAGTTCCATGTCTTGCGGCGCGCCGGCCGCGGCCTGTCCCAGGCGTTCATAAGCCAAGGGCAGTTGCTTGAATTCTTTGAGGAGGGCAACTTCAGCAAACAATTTGTTGCGGGCGTCATCAGTCCTGCGTTCAGGCAGCTCGCGTATCAATGCAATGCCGGCCTGCAGTTGGCCCTGGCGTGCCAGCAGCGCGGCGCGGCGCGATTGCGCCTGGACCAGCACGTCCGGGCTGTTAATGCGTTGCAGCCAAGCCTCGGCCTCAGCAAAGGCCTGTCGCTTTTCTGCAATTTGCGCCAGCGCCAAAAAGGCCTGGGCCAGCGCGCGATCGCGGTCGGCAGACGGCGGCTGTTTTTCAGCCAGGCTGAGGTAGCGCTTGAAAGCTGCTTCGGCCGGCACGGCTCGCTTTTCCTGCAGCTGCAGCGAGCCCAGCACCAGCCAGCCTTGCGCAAAGTCGGGCTTGTCGCGCGTGACGATTTGCAGCTGCGTCAGGGCCTCCGGATAGCGCAGCGCATTGAGCAAGTTGCGCGCATAAGCAAAATGCAGATCGGCTTGCGTAGGACTGGGCACGCTGAGGTACTGACGGACCAGGGCTTCGGCGGCCGGCAGTGATGGCTCCATCATTTCAATGGCCATCATGACCGGCGATTCATCGAACCTGTTGGCGGCATGGCCGCGCTGCACGGCTTCGAGTGCGCCGGCCTTGTTGTCAGCCGCCAAGCGCAAGCGGGCAGCCATCACCCAGGCGGCTACCGCTGTGGGGGGGGCGTTGAAATAAGGCGCCAGGGCTTGCTCGACCAGCGGGGGCACGCCCTTTTTGTCACCGACCCGCGCATACAGCCGCGGCACCGAGCTCAGCGCCTGGGGTCGCTCCATGGCGGGGGTGAGCTCGATCAGCGCCTTGAGCGCATCGGCTGACTCGGCCACACGGTTAAGCGCCAGCAGGATTTGCAGTGTGTAACGGCTGGCTTCAATGGAACCCGGTTGGGCTTGCTGCCAGGCGCGGGCTGCTTGCAGGGCGACTTCACCGGAGCGCGATTCCAGCGCCAGGTCAGTGGCGCGCTGGTAAAGACGGGCGTCGTTGCTTTTTCGGGCGGCGTCCAGGATCAGTGAAACCGCCGGGGCAGGCTCGCCGTTGCCGGCAATCAGCTCGCCCAGCAACACCTGGTAAAAAAGTTGCGCGTCCATGGAGACGCCGGTATTGCGTGCCGCTCTGGCTTTGGGCGCGGCAGTCGCTGCGGCTGCCTCGGCTGGGACGGCAGGTGCCGCTGGCGCTGTTTGGGCAATCGTCAGGGGGATCAGCAAACACCAACCAGAGAAGGCGCACAAGAGTTTTTTCGTCATCGAGCCATGATAATTCAAGCTCTGCCTGACTGTGTAAGCCCCACCCCATGCCTGAACTGCCCGAAGTTGAAGTCACCCGCCTGAGCTTTGCCGACCGCATCGCCGGGGCCCAAATTGCGTCTGTGGTGATGGGCAAGCCCTTGCGCTGGGCGCTGGGCTGCGAGCCGGCCACATTGGCTGGTCAAACGGTAGAGCGCGTGCGGCGGCGCGGCAAATATTTGTTGATTGACCTCAGCCGGGGCTTGCTGCTGGTGCATCTGGGCATGTCGGGCAGCGTGGTGTTTGCCAGCCATTTGCCTGCCCCCGGCAAGCACGACCATTTTGAGATGCAGACCTCGCAGGGCACTTTGCGTTTGAACGACCCGCGCCGTTTTGGCGCGGTGGTTTATGCCCGCAGCGAGGCTGACCCGGTGGCGCAAAAGCTGCTTGGACACCTGGGCGTGGAGCCGCTGGGCGACGCATTTGTGCTGGCCGATTTCCAGGCCGGACTCAAAGCCCGCCAGACGGCCATCAAGCAGGTCTTGCTGGGCGGTGAGCTGGTGGTGGGCGTAGGCAATATTTACGCCTCTGAGGTCTTGTTTCTGGCCGGTATCCGGCCCACCCTCAAGGCCAGCAAAATTTCGGGGCCGCGCGCCGCCTTGCTGCATGCGGCAATCCGCCAGGTGCTGGCGCAAGCAGTAGCCAAGGGTGGCAGCACGCTGCGCGACTTTTCCAATGCGCATGGCGAAAAAGGTTACTTTCAACTCGAGGCCATGGTGTACGACCGGGCCGGTTTGCCCTGCCGGCGCTGTGAAGCTCCGGTGCGCCGCATCATGCAGGGCCAGCGCTCGACTTTTTACTGCGCCGCCTGCCAGAAGTTCTGAGACCGCATGACACAAGCTTTTTACACTGCCGGCCCTGCGGCTTTGACCGATGACCTGGCCCTGCGTTTTGCCACTGATCTGGTGGCCTGGCAAAAGCAGCACGGACGCAGCACGCTGCCCTGGCAAAACACGCGAGACCCCTACCGGGTCTGGCTGTCAGAGATCATGCTGCAGCAAACGCAGGTCAGCACAGTGCTGGACTATTACGCCCGCTTTTTGCAGCGGTTCCCGGATGTGCGCGCGCTGGCTGCGGCGCAGCTGGACGAGGTGCTGGGCCTGTGGAGCGGGCTGGGTTACTACAGCCGCGCCCGCAATCTGCACCGCTGCGCGCAGCAAGTGGTCAGCGATCACGGCGGCGAGTTTCCAGCGTCGGCGCTGACCTTGCAGACGCTGCCGGGCATTGGCCGTTCAACGGCGGCGGCGGTGGCCTCTTTTTGTTTCAGTGAACGCGTGGCCATACTGGACGGCAATGTCAAGCGCGTGCTGACCCGCGTGTTGGCCTATTCGGCAGACTTGTCGCAAGCTGCCGCCGAGCGAGCGCTGTGGGACAAGGCCGGCGAATTACTGCCCGCAGCCAAAGACATGCCGGCGTACACCCAGGGCGTGATGGACCTGGGCGCCTCCATCTGCGCAACGCGCCAGCCGCAATGCCTGATTTGCCCGGTGCAAGCTTTGTGCGCAGCGCATCGCCAGGGGCAAGCTGACAAATACCCGGTCAAGACGCGCAAGCTCAAGCGCAGCGCGCACGCGCTGTGGCTGCTTTGGGCGCAACGCCCTGATGGCGCAGTGTGGCTCGAAAGGCGTCCGGCGAGCGGCATCTGGGGCGGCTTGTACTGCTTGCCGGTGTTTGACAGCGAAGCGGCATTGAGCAGCTCTGTTCCAGTTGCCGCACGCACCGCCCTGCAGGCGAAGACTCCTTTTTTGCACGTTTTGACGCACAAGGATTTGCACCTGAAGCCCTTCGTTTGTCAGTTGACTGCCGGCCAGAAACTGGCGGATGAGTTGACTGCGGCAGAGCGCGGCGGTGCCTGGTTTGGCCTGGCAAGCTGGCCCGCTCTCGGGCTGCCGGCGCCAGTGCGCAAACTGCTTGAAGCCGGCGTTTGAAGTGGCTGTCTGAAGCCTTCGGCTCAAGCCTTGGAGGCCTTGGATGAGGGTGCGTTGAAGTTGGGCAACAAGAAGGCGACCAGTCCCAGCGCCGGCAGATACGAGCAGAGCTTGTAAATGAACACGATGCCATGCGTGTCGGCAATGACACCCATCAAGGCTGCACCGAGCCCGCCGAGTCCGAAGGCCAGTCCAAAGAACATCCCCGAGACCAGGCCCACCCGGCCCGGTATCAGCTCATGGGCGTACACCAAAATGGCCGGAAAGGCCGAGGCCATCAGCAAGCCGATGACCATCGTCAGCACGCCGGTCCAGAACAGGTCGGCAAACGGTAAGGCCAGCGTGAAGGGCAGGGCGCCCAGGATCGAAATCAAAATCATGGGCTTGCGCCCGATACGGTCGGTCAGTGCGCCACCGAGCAAGGTGCCCACTGCGATCGCGGCCATGAAAATAAACAACTGAATCTGCGCAGCCTGGACTGGCAGATTGAAATGTTCAATCAGATAAAAAGTGAAAAAAGACGTCAGGCTGGCGGTGTAGACGTTCTTTGAAAACAGCAGCAGCATCAGCACGCTGACTAGAAAAAAGACACGCGCACGAGACAAATGATGTGTCGTGGTGCTTGCGCGTGCGCCAGGCTGGCCCGGACGCGAGTAAACGCGGTACCAATTGCCAATGCGGGCCAATAAAAACACACCCAAGAGTGCCGCGAGTGAGATCCAGGCTATGGCGCCCTGGCCACGTGGCAGGACGATAAAGGCCGCCAGCAAGGGCCCGACCGCTTGTCCGACATTGCCACCGACTTGAAAGAAGGCCTGGGCGGTGCCATAGCGGCCACCGGAAGCCATGCGCGCAACGCGCGATGCCTCAGGGTGGAATATGGCAGAGCCGGTGCCGATCAATGCGGCCGCAAAAAGAATGACCGCGTAATTTTCCGCCACCGACAGCAGCAACAGCCCGATGAGCGTGGAGCACATGCCCAGCGCTAATGAATAGGGCTGGGGGTGTTTGTCGGTGTACCAGCCCACGGTGGGTTGCAGCAGCGAGGCGGTCATCTGAAAAGCCAGCGTGATGATGCCGATCTGGGTGAAATTCAGACTGAATTGCTCCTTGAGCAAAGGGTACAAGGCGGGAATCAGCGATTGAATGAGATCGTTGAGCAGGTGGCAAAAGCACAGCGAAATCAGAATCGGTACGGACGCTGCCTGTGCGCTCATGCCCTGTGCAGGCGCAGATATGGTGCCGGTTTCGGGTCCTGTGGGTGTCGCTGAAGTGTTCATGTTGAGGCTTAAAGCAGGGCGTCCAGCTCGCGATGCCGCTTGAGCGTTTGCCAGTTCTGGTTGAAGGCCAGCGTCAGCGCTTCCACCAGGTACACAGAGCGATGCTGGCCGCCTGTGCACCCAATGGCCACCGTGACATAGCTGCGGTGGTCGCTCACCAACGGCTGCAGCCATTGCGTGAGAAATCCCTCGATGCTGTTGAACATTTCTGTCACTTCGGGGTGGGCCAGGAGGTAGTTGGCCACGGGCTTGTCACGGCCGGTCAGCGCGCGCAGCTCGCTTTCGTAATGCGGGTTGGGCAGCATGCGAACGTCAAACACAAAGTCAGCGTCCAGCGGCACCCCGCGCTTGAAGGCAAAGGACTCGAACACCAGCGTCAGCCGACCGGCGGGCGCAGACACCAGGGACTTGACGTAAGCCTGCAACTGCGATGAACGGATCATGCTGGTGTCGAGCACCAGCGCCTGCTCGCGAATCTCGCCCAGCAGTTCGCGCTCGAGCTCGATCGCCTCGACCAGCGCCCGGTGCTGGTCAGAGGCATCGCCCAGCGACAGCGGATGCCGCCGGCGGGTTTCAGAAAACCGCCTGACCAGCGTGTCCGTGCTGGCGTCCAGAAAAATCGATTTGATGGCAACCCCTTGCGCTCGCAAGGCCGGCAGTTGCGGGGGCACCAGCGGCAACGAGGCGGCGCTGCGCACGTCCATGGCAATGGCCACGCGGCTGGCACCGTGCTTGAGTTCAAGCGCAACAAAGCTGTCGAGCAATTCGGGCGGCAGGTTGTCAACGCAGTAGTAGCCCGCGTCTTCGAGCGCATGCAACGCCACCGACTTGCCAGAGCCCGACATGCCGGTGATCAGCACCATGTCCATGGCTTGCGGAGCGGGGGCGCTCATGAGCCCAGCATTTCTCGGGCGTGCGCCAGCGTGGTGTCGGAGCGTTTTTCGCCGCCCAGCATGCGCGCGACTTCGGCAACCCTGGTCTGGCCCTGAACCGCATTGACCGTGCTGGCGGTGCCGGCCTGGTCGCTGTGTTTGGCCACCACCAGGTGCTGGTCTGCGCAGGCGGCCACCTGCGGCAAATGGGTTACCGCCATGACCTGGCGGTCTTTGCCCAGTTGCTTCATGAGCCGGCCGACGGTTTCAGCGACTGCGCCGCCCACGCCGGCATCCACCTCGTCAAAAATCAGAGTTTGGGCCTGACCCAGCTGGCTGGTGGTCACTGCAATGGCCAGCGCGATGCGCGACAACTCGCCGCCTGACGCGACCTTGCCGACCGGTCTGGGCGTG
>JBIKHR010000178.1:0-6395 GCA_044362035.1 Polaromonas sp.
GCCGGCTTCGGCGAGTTCCTTGAAGTCCTGCTCGACCATGCCTTTTTCAATGATGGGCGCGCCGGCCAACACCTTGACGCCGCCCGGGCGGAAGTTGTCAAAGGCGCGTTGCGCCGTGATGGCCAGCGCCTTCAGGCCGACGATGTCCTTGGGCCGGCCGGGCAGGTGCACTTCGCCGGCAGAAATCATGGTGGTGACGCCGCCGTTCATGGTCGAATCGATCCAGCCGAGCTGGTTCTGGCGCGGCGTCCAGTCACCAAACACCGGGTGCACATGGCTGTCAATCAGGCCGGGCGCCACGCAGGTCTGGTGCACGTCGATGATGGTGCGCGCATGCGCAATGTCGCAGTCCTTGGCCTTGCCCACGGCCACGATCAGGCCGTCCTGCACCACGATGGTGTCAGCGTCCAGGATGGGCCGGTCGATGTCGCCGGACAGCAGCAAGCCGATGTTGGTGATGACGACTTTGCCGGATTTTCCGTCTGCAACTGCTTCAGCCATGAGGTGTCCTTGGGGAGTGGGTGAAAGGAAGCCGGTGTCAGGGCGGCTTGATCATCACGGTGCGCAGCACCGTGGTGATGATGAAGTCGCGCCAGTGCGCCATCGCCTCGGGGGCTTTGAGGTCTTCACCCAGAAAGGCCGAGAGCGTGTGGCGGTTGGAGTTGTAAAAGTACGCAGTGGCAGCGATCAACAGGTAGACATCGCGCGCCACCATGCCGGAGCGGAAAACGCCCTGGCGCGCACCACTTTCAAGCAACAGCCGGATGATGGCGATAGCCGGCGAAGAGTAGTCGCGGGCACGGTCTGACTTCGAGATATGCTTGCCGCGGTGCAGGTTTTCAGTGTTGAGCAGGGTAATGAATTCGGGGTTCTTGCTGTAGTAGGACACCACAAAATCAATCACGCCCTGCAGGGACGCCACCGGCTGCTCAGGGTCCAGCACCAGTGCCAGTTCGGCGTCGTTCATGCGCCGGTACATGTCTTCCAGTACTTCGATGAACAAGCCTTCCTTGCTGCCGAAGTAGTAGTAAATCATGCGGTCAACCGACTTGGCTGCCTGGGATATTTTTTCGACGCTGCCGCCCTCGTAGCCGTAGCGTGCAAACACCTTGGTGGCGGCCCGCAGGATGTTATCTCGCGTGGTTTGCGCCGACTGCACACGCGTGCCGGCGCGCTTGGCTGCCGGCTTTTTGGCGGTCACGCGGGCAGCGGCGCTGGCGACGGGTTGACGGGATGCAGTGGCCATGGACAGGTGCGCAGGGTGGAGAAACGACGGGTAATCGGTCAGCAGTGCTTCATTGCTCGGCGAAGGCCCGCTCAATGACAAAGTCGCCGGGGCGCGAGGTGTTGCCCTCGCTGAAGCCGCGCGTTTCGAGCATTTGCTTGAGGTCTTTGAGCATGCCCGGGCTGCCGCAAATCATCACGCGGTCTTCGGCCGGGTTCAGCGCCGGGAGCTTCATGTCAGCGGTCAGTTGGCCGCTGTCCAGCAGGTCGGTCACGCGGCCCATGTTGCGATAAGGCTCGCGCGTGACGGTCGGGTAGTAGTGCAGTTGCTCTGTGACCATCTCGCCCAGAAACTCGTGCGCCGGCAACTCCCGGGTGATGTAGTCCTGGTAGGCCAGCTCGTTGACCTGCCGAACGCCGTGCACCAGCACCACTTGCTCGAACTGCTCATAGGTGGCCGGGTCGCGGATGATGCTCATGAAGGGCGCCAGTCCGGTACCGGTGGCCAGCATGTAAAGCCGCTTGCCGGGCAGCAGGTAGTCAATGACCAGCGTGCCGGTGGGCTTGCGGCCCACGATCACCTTGTCGCCCACCTGGATATGCTGCAAGCGCGAAGTGAGCGGGCCATCGGGCACCTTGATGCTCAAGAACTCAAGGTGCTCGTCGTGGTTGGGGCTGACGATGCTGTAGGCGCGCAGCAAGGGCTTGTCGTTGACGCGCAGACCGATCATGGTGAAGTGGCCATTGCTGAAACGCAGAGAAGGGTCGCGGGTGGTGGTAAAGGAAAACAGCGTGTCGGTCCAGTGGTGCACGGACAGGACTTCTTCTTCGTTGAAAGCGCTCATGGTGTTCGGGTTAAATCAGATGGGGTATTGTCGATGCATCGGGAGAGGGCTTGCGAAAGAGCGGGTAAATCAGGCTTGCAGAGACATTTCGGATGCGCTACATTGCATTGTAAATGTAGCGCCTGCAACATTCAAGTGTAGTATTTGCAACATCAAAAATATCATGGTCTGCACAGCGCTGGCGCTGGCAAGACAAGGCAGCCAAGATGACCGAGCATACAAAGACAGACGGGCTTCCAGGCATGGACAACCCGGCGCCAGTCCCGGCAGCAGAGCGCACCGGCACGCCCAAGATTGCCTGCAACGCCTGCCCGGTTCTGTGTCAGATTTCCGAAGGCCGCAGCGGCGCCTGCGACCGCTATGCCAACCAGGCCGGCATCCTGATTAGGGTAGACCCTGTGATTTTGCTGCACCGCTCCTTGGTTGCGCAAGAAACCCTGCTGGTGCCGTTTGCGCCGCGCCCCCCCGCTGACAGCGACCCGACAAGCACCTCCCCGGCAGATGCCGGCTGGAACGGGGACTTGCTGCTGAGCGACGAAGTTTTCATCACCGGTGTGGGTTCGTCCACCACCTACCCCGACTACAAGCCGGCGCCATTCATCGTGTCTTCAAAGGCGGGTGGTGTGGACATGGTCACGGTGGTGACCGAAGGGATCTTCAGCTACTGCAGCCTGAAAGTGAAGATTGACACCGACCGCTTTCTCGGCCCCGAACAGGCCAATATCCGCTGCAAAGGCGAAGTGGTTGGCCATGTCACCACAGCCGAATACGGCTCTCAAATGCTGTCGCTGGGCGGCGTGCATCACCTGACTGGTGGCAGCAAAAAAGAAGGCCGCATCACTGTCGAAATGATGGAGGCGCTGGGCAACAA
Organism: Polaromonas sp.; assembly: GCA_044362035.1. Classification (GTDB taxonomy): domain Bacteria; phylum Pseudomonadota; class Gammaproteobacteria; order Burkholderiales; family Burkholderiaceae_C; genus Polaromonas. Next base: position 2,941 of record JBIKHR010000178.1, read on the forward strand.
GAAAGCGGTGGAGTTGACAATTGACGGCGGCGCGCAAATTCTGATTCAGGCCGGCAAGGCGCCGGTTGTCAACGGTGTTGAAGAGGTCCGCATGCGTGTGGGCTGCGGTTCGGCCACCATTGGTATTTTTGCCATGCAATTTGAGGGCAAGGTGGACGAGGTGGTGGTGGTGGACGACCACATCACCGGCGTGTTGACCGAGCATCAGGCGGGCCGTTGCCTGGACATGCGTGCCTCCGGCATCCGGATGAGCGGGCGCAAGTCAACGCCCGGTCGTTATTTTCAGGTGGCCAACCCCGGCACCGGCTGGGGCGGCACCGACATCGCAGACCCGCTGTCCATCATTGAGGGCTGGAACGCGGCCGTCGCCTGGCCTGGCTTGCGCCTGCTCATGGTGTCGACCACCGGCGAGCACGCCAGCTGGTATGTGCTGGACGACGAACTGAACCCGATAGAGCAGCCCATGCCGGCTGAAGTGCGCAGCATCGTCGAGCGCATCGGTGAAAACTGCGAGCCATCGATGACGACGGTGCTGTTTCTTGGCGGCGCCGGTGGCAGCCTGCGTGCCGGCGTCACGGACAACCCCATCTTGCTGACCCGGGCCATCAAGCAGGCGCTGGTCAACGTCACTTGCGGTGGCGCGCCGGTGTATGTCTGGCCGGGTGGCGGTATCACCTACATGGTAGACGTGACGCGCATGCCCGATAACAGCTTTGGCACGGTGCCCACCCCCGCCATCGTGGCGCCCATTGAGTTCAGCATGCGACTGGCCGACTACCTGGCACTGGGCGGCCACATGGACCACGTGCGCAGCCTTGAAGACACGCTACGACACGGTGCCTGGCACAACGAAGGTGCACCCCTGGCCCGCCGCTGGGAGCCGCTGCCCGCGGTCAACCCGTGGCCCCTGGCGCTCGGGCCCTTGCCGGGCTGAAGCATGCAGGCCCAACGCAAGTTACTCGATGCGCAGCGCTGGCACTTCCAGCATGGCCCGATCGACCTGGTGATACGTGCCGACGGTGAAACAACGGCTGTTGAAGCCGCGCACGCTGCAGCCTGGCTGCGTTTTGAGCAAGTGCTGCCCGAACTGGTGCAGGAACTGGCGCAACTCCGCTTGGCGGTGCAAGCCGGCAGCACCGACTGCCCCTTGCAGGGCCCGGTGGCCAGGCGCATGTGGCACGCCTGCCGGCCCTTTGCCAGTGACTTCATTACCCCCATGGCGGCGGTGGCCGGGTCCGTGGCCCAGGAGATCATTGCCTGCTATCAGCGCCCCGGCATCGCGCGCGCCTGGGTCAACAACGGCGGCGACATTGCCATGCACCTGAGCCCCGGGCAATCACTGAAGGTCGGGCTGTATGCCGACATTGCGCGGCTGGACGCAGCGCAACTGCAAGACCAGCTGTTACTCGATGGACAGTTCAGCGTGGACGCCGCCGTGCCGGTGCGCGGTGTGGCCACCAGCGGCTGGCGCGGCCGTAGTTTTTCCATGGGCATTGCCGACAGCGTGACGGTGTTGGCGCGCACCTCAGCGCAGGCCGATGCCGCGGCCACGGTGATTGCCAATGCGGTCAATGTGAACGACGCACGCGTGCTGCGTGCGCCAGCTGCGTCGCGCAAGGACGACAGTGATCTGGGACAACGGCTTGTCACGATTGATGTGCCACCCCTGCCACCGGCCCTTGTGCAGCAAGCCTTGCAGGCCGGGCTGGCAAAAGCCTTGGCGCTGCAGAAAGTAGGCCTGATTTTTTCAGCCGTGCTGGTTTGCCAGCAGCAGGCGCTGCGGACCAGCGAGAATGCGCCATCGTCTGCACTGCAGGCCATGGCGCCGGCGCTTCATGGTCTGGTCCTTGCATAACCTTTAACCTGATAACTCCCACATGATTGACATACGACGCATCTTCACCCACGTGGAGCAAATCAACCACGAATTCGGCCCGGTCGCTGCCACGCCTTTGCTGCGCGGTGCCATCGGGGTGGTGCTGACCAATCCTTTTGCCGGTCGCTACGAGCCCGACCTGCTGCCCATGATGAACGCGTTGCAGCCGCTGGGCATTGACATGGCAGAACGTCTGCGTGCTGCCATGGATGTGCCGGCGCAAAGCATCGAAGGCTACGGCAAGGGCGCCATCGTGGGCTCGGCCGGCGAGCAGGAACACGGCGCCATGTGGCACGTGCCCGGCGGTTACGCCATGCGCGAACTGCTCGGCTGGAAAGGTGACCGCCAGGCTTATGTCCAGGGCCAGGGCGAGGCTAAGACCGGCCAGCCCGGCAACGCGCTGGCCATCGTGCCCTCCACCAAAAAAGTCGGTGCCCCCGGCACCACACTCGACGTACCGCTCACGCACATCAACGCCTGTTATGTGCGCAGCCACTTTGACGCGATTGAGGTACGCGTGCCCGGCGCGCCACTGGCCGATGAAATTGTTTTTATTCTGGCCATGAGCACCGGGCCGCGCGTGCATGCGCGAATGGCCGGACTCGCAGCCAGCGCCATCAGCCAGTGGGACGGTTTGCGCTGAACCGCGCAGCTTTGTCCCCCGCACCCCCATCAGCAGAATCAAGGAGCCTTTCATGCCAGCCAACATCCGCAAAATCATCGTCCAGGTTGACGAAACACGCATCGAAATGGGAAAAAGCATTTCTCCGCCCACCCGCAAGGCACTGGCCATGGCCGTGATTGAAAACCCCTTCGCCGGTCAGTACACCGACAACCTCGACGCACTCATCGCCATTGGCGAGGAACTCGGCGCCTTGCTCGGTCAGCGTTGTGTCGAGGCGCTTGGTATTGAGCCCGGCCAGGCCCACAGCTATGGCAAGGCAGCCATCGTCGGCGAGGCCGGCGAGCTTGAACATGCGGCCGCCATATTGCACCCCAAGCTGGGCGCACCGCTGCGCATCGCGGTTGAAAAGGGCGCGGCGCTGGTGCCGTCGAGCAAAAAACGCGGTGGTCTGGGCACGGCGATTGATGTGCCGCTGGGCCACAAGGACGCCGCTTTTGTGCGCAGTCACTTTGACGCGATGGAAGCACGCGTGGCTGATGCGCCGCGCGCCAATGAAATTGTGGTGGCCGTTGTCGTGACCGACAGCGGACGCCCACTACCGCGCGTGGGCGGCTTGCAGGTCCACGAAATTCAGGGCAAGGACGGTCTCCGCTAAGTACGGAGCCCCCATTTTTTCAATCCACCACCAGCAGGAGTACAAATGAAGATTCAACTGAAAAAACTCATCGGCGCGACAGCCCTTGTCAGCCTGATGGCGCCGCTTGCGCACGCGCAAGGCGTCATCAAGATCGGCGAGATCAACAGCTACAAAGCCCAGCCCGCCTTTCTTGAGCCCTACAAAAAAGGCATGGACCTGGCCATTGAAGAGATCAATGCCGCAGGCGGCGTCAACGGCAAAAAGCTCGAGCTGATCATCCGTGACGACAACGCCAACCCCGGCGAAGCCGTGCGCGC
>JBIKHR010000179.1:0-6378 GCA_044362035.1 Polaromonas sp.
CCGGGCTCTAGCGCCAACCCGATGCTGGCTGAACTCACGGGCGGCAAGCCGGCGCTCAAGGTGCTCAACAAGCAAGACCTGGCCGACCCGATGCGCACGCCGCTTTGGCTGGACTACTACAACAGCCAGCCGGGCACGCGGGCCATCGGGCTGGACGCCAGCATGAGCACGCCGGCCAAGGCTTTGATTGAGGCTTGTCACGCGCTGGCGCCCACGCGCGGCAGCATGGTCAAACCCATGCGCGTGCTGATCTGCGGCATTCCCAACGTCGGTAAATCCACGCTAATTAACACGCTCACCGGCAAGCGCGCCACCAAGACCGGCGACGAGGCGGGTGTCACCAAAATCGAGCAGCGCATCGTGCTGGCCGACGGTTTTTATTTGTTTGACACGCCGGGCATGCTGTGGCCACGCATCATCGTGGCCAAAAGCGGCTACAACCTGGCGGCCAGCGGCGCCATTGGCCGCAATGCTTTCAACGAAGAAGAGGTGGCGCTGGAGCTGCTGGACTACCTGATTCCGCACTACCCTGATCTGCTCAAGGCACGCTACAAGGTGGAGTTGCCGGCCGGCATCACCGACGAACAGTTGCTCGAAGAGATTGGCCGCAAGCGCGGCGCGGTCTTGAGCCGGGGCCGCATCAACCTGCAAAAAGCCGCCGAGATCGTGATTTATGAGTTTCGCCAGTCCACGCTGGGGCGCATCACGCTGGAAACGCCGCAGGAGTTTGCGCTGTGGCTGGAGGCCGGGCAAAAGCTCGATGCCGAGCGGCAGGTCAAAAAAGATGAAATCGAGCTCAAACGGCTGGTCAAGCTCAAGAAAGTACCCCGCCCCGCCAAGGTGGACAGGCGCGGCAACGAGGACTGAGGCTGTGGGGCCCGCGACCGCTCAGCGAGCTGCGTTGTCCGCTGCTGTACCCGCTTGGCCCTGGCCCACCACGGTGAGCACCGAGCCCTGAAATTGCTCGTACAGCTGGTAGGGCCGCAGCACGGTTTGCAGCGAGATTTCTTGTGTGCGGGCGGGAACCGGGCCTTTTTCCATGAACTGCACCAGCGCCGCCGAACGCAGGGCAAAGTTGACATTGGTCGGCACGTCCTGGCTTCGCTCGGCCACCTTGGCGGCGTCGAGCTTGCGCAGCACCATGCCAACCACGGTGCCGTCCGGCGCCAGCACCGGCCCGCCGGAATTGCCCTGCGCCACTTCGGCGCTGATCTGCATGAGGCTGGTGTCCTGCATTTGCGCCGCGTCGCTGCGGTAACCGTTGACGATGCCTTGGGTGATTTTTTTGCCCTGACCCTGCAGGCGGGGCTGCGGGTAGCCGATCACGCTGACTTCGAGGCCATGCGGCACCTGCGCGCGCGAAGCCAGGCGCAGCGCCGGCAAGTTCAAATTCGCCTTGAGCAGGGCCAAGTCCAGTTTGCTGTCGATTTGCACCACCTCAGCGCTGATCCAGCGGGCGTTGGCCGTCGGCCCCACCATCAATTTATTGCGGTCTTTGATGACATGCCAGGCGGTGAGCACGTAACCTTCGCCGACCACAAAGCCCGTGCCCCAGCTGACCGTACCACTAGCGGCCGGGCTGGGCGGGGCCGGTGGGAGTGGCGAAACGTCAGTCGATGTCTGGGCCTGCGCCGCCAGCAGAAGGCAGGCCAGCGCCAGACTGGCCAAGATGCGTGCGCAAAAAAGGCGCGTACCAAAGCGACGGAAAGCGGTTTGGACTGGCAAGCCGGACCCCCTAGTCTCAGTGCCGCGGGCGCATCACGCGCCGGCCATAAGCCACGCCAAAACCGGCACCCAGCACCAGCGAAAACCAGCCCACCAGCGAAGACTGGGCCACGATGCCCTGCATGCCGGGCGATTGAATGAAGTAAGGCGAGATCAGCACGCCCAAGCCGATCAGCACGCACAGCACGGCTTTGAAAAGCAGTTCCTTGTCGGCTTGCGCACTCTTGGCGTTGGTCAGAGGGCGGGTGGGTTCTTGGGGCAGGGGCATGAAAAAGATTCCGGATGAGCGCAAATGCGAAGGGCAAGGATAGCGGTTTTCAGGCGGGGGCATGCGGGCGGTGACGGCCGGGCTTGCGGTACAGGCAATCAGTCAAAACGGTTTGAATCGCATTTTCAGACCGTTTTCTGCTCAAAATTAAGGCATTCTGTATACACTGCCAAGCCATGAAAACCGCCATTCCGACCTTTCCGCTGAACGCTTGGTATGCCGCCGCTTATGACGTGGAGGTGTCCCGCAAGCTGCTGGCCCGCACCATCTGCAAGCAAAAGCTGGTGATGTTCCGCAAGACCGACGGCAGTGTGGCGGTGCTCGAAGACGCCTGCTGGCACCGCCTGTTGCCGCTCTCGATGGGCACGCTGCAAGGCGACGAGCTGACCTGCGGCTACCACGGTCTGGTCTACAACGCGCAGGGCCGCTGCACCCACATGCCCAGCCAGGAAACCATCAACCCCGCGGCCTGCGTGCGCGCGTACCCGGTGGTCGAGAAACACCGTTTTGTGTGGGTCTGGCCCGGCGACCCGGCGCTGGCCGACCCGGCGCTGGTGCCCGACATGCACTGGAACGACGACCCGCAATGGGCGGGTGACGGCAAGCTGATCACCGTCCAGTGCGACTATCGGCTGGTGGTCGACAACCTGATGGACTTGACCCACGAAACCTTTGTGCACGGCTCCAGCATCGGCCAGCGCGCCGTGGCCGAAGCGCCTTTTGTCGCTACCCACGGCGACCGCAGTGCCACCGTCACGCGCTGGATGGAGGGTATTGACGCGCCGCCGTTCTGGGCCGGGCAGATTGAGCACGCGCGCAGCTACCGCGGCAAGGTGGACCGCTGGCAGATCATTCGCTTTGAAGCGCCGTGCACCGTCAACATCGACGTCGGCGTGGCCGAGACGGGCACCGGCGCGCCACCCAGGGACGGCCAACCGGGTGACCGCAGCAAAGGCGTCAACGGCTTTGTGCTCAACACCGTCACGCCCGAGACTGATGGCAGCTGCCACTATTTTTGGGCCTTTGCGCGCAACTACTGCCTCGGCGAGCAAGCCCTGACACACCGCCTGCGCGAAGGCGTGTCGGGCATCTTCCGTGAAGACGAGTTGATTCTGGAAGCGCAGCAAAAAGCCATTGACGAGCATCCCGACCATCGCTTCTACAACCTCAACATCGACGCCGGCTCCATGTGGGCTCGCAAACTGATCGACAAGCTGGTGGCGGCAGAGCAACCCGCGGGTAAGGTGATCCCGATCCGGCCTGCGGCTGATCTGCAAACGCCCCTGAACAGGGTTTGATCCCGCTGCGAACCCGTCATGAAAAGTAATTCAGCCTGGACCGACGCGCTACTGGCGTCTTTTGAAAACCTGACCCCCAGCGTGCGCGAGTTTCACCTGCGCCCGGAGGGCGGCGTGCTGCCGCATGCGCCCGGCAGCCACTTGCTGCTCGAAGTGCAAATCAAAGGCCGGCCGCAAATCCGTTCTTACTCCTTGGTCGGCGAGCCTGACGGGCAGACCTACCGCATCGCCGTCAAGCGCTTGCCCCAGGGGCGCGGCGGTTCGCTGGCCATGTGGCAGCTGCCGGTGGGCGCGCGTTTGCGTGTGAGCGCGCCTCAAAACCACTTCGCGCTGGACTTCAACGCGCCGGCCTATTTGCTGGTGGCCGGCGGCATTGGCATCACGCCACTGCTGCGCATGGCGCACACCCTGGCGCAACGCAGCGCGGCCAGCGGCCGGCCCGTGCGCATGCTCTACGGTGCGCGCACGGCCGATGAGCTGGCCTTTCTGGCCGAGCTAAAGCAGCAGCTTGGCGAGCACCTGCGCACGGTGGTGGGCGCTGCCATCGACTTCGCGGTCGAGATCGCCGCGCTGCCGGCGGGCAGCCAAATGTATGTGTGCGGCCCGGCCCCCATGCTGGACGCGGCCCGCAGCGCCTGGCTGACCGCGGGTCGGCCCGAAGCGGACTTGCGCTTTGAGACCTTTGGCAGCAGCGGGGCCAGCGCGCCGCAGGCTTTCCGGGTGCAGATTCCGCGCCACGGCCTGGACATCACTGTGCCGGCCGACTGCAGCCTGCTGGAGGCCCTGGAGCAAGCCGGCATTGAACAGCTGTATGACTGCCAACGCGGCGAATGCGGGCTGTGCGCCCTGGACGTGCTGGCGCTCGACGGCACCATCGACCACCGCGATGTGTTTTTGAGCGTCCACGAGAAGCAGCAAAATTCGCGCCTGTGCGCCTGTGTCTCCCGCGTGACGGGCAGCATCACCCTGGATTCCGCCTGGCGACCCGAGCCCTGAGAGGCCACGTCCCGCCTCTCTTACACTGACTTCGTTTTTCCTTTCCCGTTGAAGATGTCGACTTCACTTTCACCATAACAATCCGGAGACAACATGAAAAGACGCAATTTCACCGCCGCCGCGCTGGCTGCTGCCACCTTTGCCGCAGCACTGCCCGCCCTGGCGCAAGACAACACCTTCAAGATCGGCCTGATCCTGCCCATGACCGGCCAGCAAGCCAGCACCGGCCGCCAGATTGAAGCGGCTGCACGTCTTTACATGGCGCAAAACGGCGACACCGTGGCCGGCAAGAAGATTCAGCTGATCATCAAGGACGACACCTCCTTGCCGGACGCCACCCGCCGCCTGGCGCAGGAACTGGTGGTCAACGACAAGGTCAATGTGCTGGCAGGCTTCGGCATCACGCCCTCGGCCCTGGCCACCGCCCCGATCGCCACGCAGTCCAAAACACCGCTGGTGGTGATGGCTGCCGCCACTTCCAGCATCACCGAGGCCTCGCCTTACATCGTGCGCACCAGCTTCACGCTGCCGCAGGTGTCGGTGGCGCTGGCCGACTGGGCGCCCAAGAATGGCATCAAGAAAGTGGTGACGCTGGTGTCTGACTACGGTCCGGGCATTGACGCTGAAAAGTTCTTCAAAGAACGCCTGACCTTCAACGGCGGCCAGGTGACAGAGGCGTTGCGCGTGCCTATGCGCAACCCGGACTTTGCCCCTTTCCTGCAAAAAGTGCGCGACAGCAAACCCGATGCCCTGTTTGTGTTTGTGCCCTCGGGTGCCGGCGCAGCGGTCATGAAGCAGTTTCTTGAGCGCGGCATGGACAAGGCCGGCATCAAGATGATCGCCACCGGCGACGTGACCGATGACGACCAGTTGAACGACATGGGCGACGGCGCCCTGGGCGTGGTGACTTCGCACCACTACTCGGCCGCGCATCCGTCGGCCGCCAACAAGAAGTTTGTCGAAGCCTTCGGCAAGGCCAACAAAGGCATGCGCCCGAACTTCATGGCCGTGGGTGGCTATGACGGCATGCGCGTGATCTACGAAGCACTGCGCACCGCCAAGACCACCGGCAAGACCATGCCCACGGGTGACGCCTTGCTGGCCGCCATGAAGGGTCAGATTTTCGAGAGCCCGCGCGGCCCCATCTTCATTGACGCGCAAACCCGTGATGTCGTGCAAAACGTCTACCTGCGCAAGGTCGAGAAGAAAGAAGGCCAGTTGTACAACGTCGAATTTGATGTGATCAAGGACGTCAAAGACCCGGGCAAGGCCAGGTAAACCCCTGACCAGGCCACCCGCCATGCGCAGTCTTGCTACAGGCTGTGCATGGCTTTTTTCTGAGTCCGACTCTTCATGCTGACCATTCTTTTTGACGGTGTTGCCTACGGCATGCTGCTGTTCATTCTGGCCGTGGGGCTGGCCGTGACCATGGGCTTGATGAATTTCATCAACCTGGCGCACGGTGCTTTTGCCATGGCCGGCGGCTACATCACGGTGCTGCTGATGCAGCGACTGGGTGTGCCTTTTTTGGTCTGCCTGCCACTGGCTTTTGCGGGCGCAGCCCTGATGGGTGCGCTGCTCGAGCGCACGCTGTACCGGCCCATGTACAACAAGCCGCACCTGGACCAGGTGCTGTTTTCGATTGGACTGGTCTTCATGGCGGTGGCCAGCGTGGATTATTTTCTGGGCTCGTCCCAGCAAAATATTCACCTGCCGGCATGGCTCAAGGGGCGTACCGAAATCGGTAGCGACCCCTTCATGCTTGGCATGGGGCATTACCGCTTGTTCATCATCGCCGTCTGCGCTGCGCTCACCGTGGCGCTGCAGTACGTGCTGACGAAAACACGTTTTGGCAGCCGCCTGCGCGCCGCGGTCGATGACCAGCGCGTGGCTGCCGGCCTGGGCATCAATGTCAACCTGGTGTTTTTATCGACCTTTGCCGTGGGCTCCGGCCTGGCCGGTCTGGGCGGTGCGCTGGGCGCCGAGGTGCTGGGGCTGGACCCCACCTTCCCGCTCAAGTTCATGGTGTATTTTTTGATTGTGGTGGCCGTGGGCGGCACCTCGTCCATCACCGGGCCTTTGCTGGCCGCG